>DATIZW010000303.1:0-4536 GCA_035516875.1 Steroidobacteraceae bacterium | reverse complement strand
GCCTACCTCGCCAAGGGCAGCTACTTCACCCTGAGCGTGCGCGCGCCCTTCACGCGCCTCATCTATCCGCTGCCCGAGCACGCCGGTGCGCTCGGCATCCACCTGACGCTCGATCTCGCCGGGAGAGCGCGCTTCGGGCCCGACCTCGAGTGGGTGGAGAGGTGTGACTACGGGGTCGATCCACGGCGTGGCGGACGATTCTACGCGGCGATCCGCCGCTACTGGCCGGGGCTCCCTGCTGGCACGCTCGAGCCCGGCTACGCCGGCATACGCCCGAAGATCGCAGGACCCGGCGAGGACGCCGCCGACTTTCGCATCGACGGCGAGGCCACGCACGGGGTCGGCTGCGTGCTCAACCTCTTTGGCATCGACTCACCGGGACTCACGGCCTCGCTGGCGCTCGCCGGCGAGGCCCTCCGGCGGATCGGGAGTTAGCTCGCGCGTACCCCCTCGACCTGGATGGCGAGCTTGGTATCCATCTTGAAGCCGTACTTGTCGCCGTAGCTGACGCCGTAGTCGGCGCGGTTGATGGTCCCCGAGAGATCCGCTCCGCAGTGTTCTTTCTTGTCGAAGGGGTAGGTCATGCACTTGAACGAGTTGATGGTGAGCTGCAGCGGCCGCGTCACACCATGCAGCGTGAACTCGCCTTCGACCTTGGTCGGTACGCCGTTCTTGAAGTCGATGAGTTTGCCCTTGTAGGTCGCGGTGGGGTACTTCGTGACGTCGAGCATCTCGGCGGACTTGACGTGCTCGTCGAGCTTCGGGTTGCCGAAGTCGATCGAGGCGGGGTCGACGGTGATTTCCACCGTCCCGGTGCCCTTCTCGCGGTCGAGCACGATCGTGCCCGAGGTGCGCGTGAACTTGCCACGCCAGGTGGACACGCCACCGAAATGGTCGGCTTCGAAGCTCGGGTAGGTATGGGAGGGATCGACCTGGTAGGTCACGGGGGCAGCGAGGACCGAGCCTGCCGCGAGTGCCAGCAGCGCCGGCAGCACAATCTTCGTCACGGAAACCTCCAAAGGTGGAGCGGTGCGCGCGTAGCGTAGCGGCACGCGCCCGGCGTGGCCACCTCCCTTTGTGGAGACCCGTGCCGGCCGCCGCGCGGCGGCTCAGCCGTACGGGTGGGTCGTGAGTCCGAGCGCCCGGGCCACGGCGTCGTGCGTGATCGCGCCGTTGTACACGTTGAGGCCCGCGGCGAGGCCGGGATCGCGCTTGAACGCTGCCTGCCAGCCGAGGTCGGCGAGCGCGCGCGCGTACGGCAGCGTTGCGTTGGTGAGCGCGAGCGTGGAAGTGCGGGGAACGGCGCCGGGCATGTTGGCCACGCAATAGTGAATGACACCATCGACCGTGAAGGTTGGCTCAGCGTGCGTGGTCGGATGGCTGGTCTCGAAGCAACCGCCCTGGTCGATCGCGATGTCGACCAGCACGGCGCCGGGCTTCATGGTCTTCACCATCGCACGCGTCACCAGCTTCGGGGCGGCCGCTCCGGTCACCAGCACCGCGCCGATCACGAGATCCGCATCGCGCACCAACCGCTCGATCGTCTCGGTCGTCGAGTAGGCGGTGAGCAGCGTCGAGCCGAACAGCGCCGAGAGCTCACGCAGCCGATCGACCGAGCGGTCGACCACGGTGACATCGGCACGCATCCCCACGGCCATCTCCGCCGCGTGCGTGCCGGAGACTCCGCCGCCGAGAATGACGACCTTCGCCGGCGGCACACCCGGCACCCCGCCGAGCAGCACCCCGAAGCCGCCGTTGGCCTTCTGCAGACTCGCCGCGCCGACCTGTATCGACATGCGTCCCGCAACTTCGCTCATCGGCGTGAGCAGCGGCAGCGAGCCGTTTCGCCCGGTTACGGTCTCGTAGGCTATCGCGGTGGCGCCCGAGCGCATGAGGGCCTTCGCCTGCGCCGGATCGGCGGCGAGGTGCAGATAGGTGAAGAGCACCTGGCCCCGGCGCAGCATCTCGCACTCGACCGGTTGCGGCTCCTTCACCTTGATGATCATGTCGGCGCGCTCGAACACCTCGGACGCGCGCGCGGCGATCGCTGCCCCGGCGGCGTGAAACTGCGCATCGTCGACTCCGATGCCGTTGCCGGCGCCGCTCTCGATGAGGACTTCGTGTCCCGCGGCACTCAATTCCCGCACGCCCGCCGGCACGAGGCCGACGCGGTACTCATGAACCTTGATCTCGCGTGGTACGCCGATACGCATGGCAGGTGGCTCCCTGACTTGTTCTGCCCGCAAGATTAGGGGCACGGCCGCGGCGGCGGCTTGCGAAACAGGAGACCGCCGGCCATCTGTGTGGCAGAATCTGCCGTCAGGAGCCTATCTACAGACGGATTATTGCGCCAATGGAGCTAGACCGCTACGATCGCGCCATCCTGAGGATCCTTCAGCAGGACGCCCGCATCACCAACACGCTGCTTGCCGAGAAGGTGAGCCTGTCGGAGTCGGCGTGTCTGCGCCGCGTTCGCGCGCTCGAGGAGTCGGGGCTCATCGAGGGCTACACCGCCGTCATCGATCAGCACAAGGCGGGTTTTCCCGTGAACGTATTCGTGAGCATCACCCTCGACCGCCAGAGCCGGGCGGGGCTCGAAGCGTTCGAGAGCGCGGTGCGCAAAGTGCCCGAGGTCATGGAGTGTTATCTCATGACCGGTGAGCACGACTATCTGCTGCGCCTCGTGGTGACCGATATGGCGGATTTCGAGCGCGTGCACAACCAGCATCTGACGCGACTGCCGAGCGTCGCGCGGGTGCATTCGAGCTTCGCCATGCGTACCGTGACACGCGCGGCGAGCCTCCCCGCGCGCTGAAGACGGCTCAGGCGCGCGCGTAGGCGGTGAGACCCTGCGCGAACTCGCGCAGCGCGCCGATGCCGCTGCTCTCGGCGCGGCTGCACCAGTCACGCAGCTGCGCGAGCGCGCGTGCCGGATTAGCCGAAGTCTCGTTCCACAGCTGCTGCAGACCCTCGCGGTACTCGACCACGCCGCGCAGCACCTCGTAGCGCTCGAGCAGCTCGCGGAGCTTGCGCCGCGCCTCTTCCGCGAGCAGCGCCGGGTGGCGGATGAGGAGCTCGCGGGCACCCGCCGGCAGCGCACCCCGCGGCTCACGCCGCGCGAGCTCACGGCATACCGGACCCACCACGCATCGTCCGTAGGCACGCAGCACGTGCATGCGGTTGGTGAACAGCGCCTTCACGGTCTCGACATCGAGCTCGCGGTGGCAGAGCGCAAGACGCGGCCGTGGCGCCAACCAGCGCACCCGCGCGAGGCCGAGCGCACTGAACAAGCGGATCCACAGCCAGCCGACGTCGAGCTCCCAGCGCTGCACCGCGAAGCAGGCCGAGCGCGGGAAGGCATGGTGATTGTTGTGCAGCTCCTCCCCACCGAGCAGCAGCCCCCACGGCAGCAGGTTGGTCGCGGTGGACGGCATCTCGAAGCTGCGGTAGCCCACCGCGTGGGCGAGGCCGTTGATCACCCCGGCGGCGAAGAAGGGCATGGCGGCGAGGTGCACGGCGATCATGATGATGCCGGCCACGCCGAAGAGCGCGAGATGCGCGAGCGTGAAGAGCGCGATCCCGGCGTAGGGACGCGCGCTGTAGAGCCGACGCTCGAGCCAGTCGTGCGGCGTGCCGCGCCCGTAGCGCTCGAGCAGCTGCGGCTCGCGCGCGGCGGCGCGGTAGAGCTCCGCTCCCTCGAACACCACCCGACGCAGACCGAAGATGAGCGGACTGTGGGGATCGCCGGGGCGGTCGGCGTGTGCATGGTGGCAGCGGTGGACGGCCACCCACTCGCGGGTGATGACCCCGGAGCTGAACCAAAGCCAGAAGCGGAACACGTGCCGCAGCAGCGGATGCAGGATCAGCCCGCCGTGCGACTGGTCGCGGTGCAGGTAGAGCGTGACGCCGAGAAACATCGTCTGGATGGTGAGGAAGGTCACCAGGAAATAGCCCCATCCCGGCAGCGGCAGCAGGCCATAGGGGTTGAGACTCATGCGGAGGTCTTCCGTCGCCTGTTGTGTCGACCCGGGCGCAAGGGTACGGCAATTCGGTGACGCCCGTGCGGAATTCCGCGACCCGCGCCCGCCCTCACACGAGCAGCACGATCTTGCCGATGTGCGCGCCCGACTCCATCAGCTCGTGCGCAGCGGCCGCATCGGCAAGCGGGAAGCGCGCCTGGATGACGGGTTTGAGTCCGGTCGAGGCGAAGAGCGGCCACACGTTCTGCCGCAGCGCCGCGGCGATGCGTCCCTTGTTCGCGATCGGCTGCGGCCGCAGCGCCGAGGCCGTGATCGTCAGGCGTTTCACCAGCAGCGCCCGCAGATCGAGCTCGGACTTGGCTCCGCCCTGGGTCGCAATCAGCGCGATTCTGCCTTCGACGGCCGCCGCGGCGATGTTGCGGGGCAGATAGTCTCCGCCCACCATGTCGAGAATGACGTCGGCGCCACGGCCGTCGGTCGCGCGCAGCGTCGCCTCGACGAAGTCGCTCTCGTGGTAGTTGATGGCGAGCTCGGCGCCGAGGTCGCGGCAGGCGGC
>DATIZW010000302.1:0-8530 GCA_035516875.1 Steroidobacteraceae bacterium | reverse complement strand
CAGCACCGCGGTGAGAATCACCATGCTCATGAGGGTCGCCGCGGCTGGAATCCGCAACGTCTCCATCACGCTCACGTAGGGACGGGCCATACGCGCCGTATCGCTCCAGGGCACTATCGCCACGACCAGGAAGATCGAGCCGATATAAAAGACCAGCACGCGCCAGATGACCGACTGCGTGGTTTCCGCCACAGCCCGCTCGGGCTCGAGCGACTCGGCAGCGGCGATGGTCACGATCTCCGCGCCGAAGTAAAAGCCGGTGGCGGCGACGGCGCCGGTGAGCACCGGCACGATGCCGTTGGGCATGAAGCCGCCGTGAGCGGTCAGGTGGCGGATGCCGCCTGCAGCGCCCGGCCAGGCACCGAGCGCGAACACCGCGCCGGCGCACAGGAAGGCGACGATTGCGGCGACCTTGATCGAGGCAAACCAGAACTCGGCCTCGCCGTAGGAGCGCACCGACAGGAGATTGACGATGGTGAAGAGCGTCATGAGCGCGAGCGTGTATTGCCACGGCGCAATGGCCGGCCACCACTTCTCGAGGATGTTCGCCCCGGCGACGGCCTCGAGAGCCACGACGATCACCCAGAAGTACCAGTACATCCAGCCGGTGAGGAAGCCGGCGAGCTCACCGAGCGCGAGGCGGTTGTATTCGTAGAAGCCGCCGACTGCGGGGTAAGCGACCGCCATCTCGCCGAGCATGCGCATGACGAGTACGACGAGCGTACCGGTGAGGGCGAAGGAGATCACCGCGGCGGGCCCCGCCGCGCCGATGACGACGCCGCTGCCGACGAAGAGGCCCGCGCCGATGACGCCGCCGAGGGCGATCATCTGCATATGACGGCGCCGCAGCGAGCGGCGCAGCCCGGTGGATGCCGGCAGATCCGTCGTCAGTGCGGGTTGGGCATTCATCGGTGCGCGTCGCTGCGCGCGGCGATCTGCAGCAGGGCGCAGCCGCCGTGCGTCACACGTACTTCTGGTACTTCGCGAGGTACCGGACCGGCCTGTTGAGCGCATCCCGGCGGAACGGGTCACCGAGCTCCTGCGTCACCATCATCTCGAGCACCGTGGTCTTGCCGTCACTCTGCGCGCGCGCCGCCGTACGCAGCGCGGGCGCGATGTCGCTCAGGCGCTCGACGGTGACGCCCTCGCAGCCGAAGGCGCGCGCCACCGCGGCCCAGCTCGGGTTCTCGAGATTCACGCCCTGGTAGCGCCGTGAATAGAAGTCGACATGATTTTTCTTCTCCGCGCCCCATTGGCTGTTGTTGAACACGACCACCGTCACGCCGATGCGCTCGCGGGCGCAGGTGAGCATCTCGTTGAAGCTGATACCCCAGGCGCCATCGCCGACGTAGGCGAATGCCGGGCGATCCGGGCAGGCGACTTTCGCGCCGCAGAGCACCGGAAAGGCGTACCCGCAGTTGCCGAAGCTCATGGCGGCGAACATCGAGCGTGGCCGGTCGAAGCGCAGGTAGGAGTTCGCCACCGAGCAGATGTTGCCGATGTCGGTCGATACCATGGAGTCGGCCGGCAGGGCCTGCTCGAGTGCCTGCAGCATCTCGCGCGGATGCATGTACTTGGAGCTGGCGGCTACCTCGAGTGAGTAGGGATCGCGCTCGTGGGTCCACGCGGAGAGCTCGCTTTCCCAGGCGGCCTTCTCGGCCGCGACGCGCGACAGGCGCTCGGCCCGGTTGGCGGCGCCAGCCAGCGTGCGACCCTTGAGGCGCTCGAGCAACGCCGCCGCGACGGCGCGCGCATCGCCGTGAATGCCGACGGAAATTGGCTTGACCAGCCCGAGCATGCGCGGGTCGGCGTCGACCTGGATGATCTTCGCCGCACGCGGCCAGTAATCGAGTCCGTGCTGCGGCAGGGTGCCGAAGGGACCGAGGCGTGTCCCGAGCGCGAGCACCACGTCGGCCTGGGCGATCAGTTTCATCGCGGCCTTCGACCCCTGGTAGCCGAGCGGCCCGGCGGCGAGCGCATGCGAGGCGGGGAAGGAGTCGTTGTGCAGGTAGCTGTTGCACACCGCCGCGCCGAGGAGCTCCGCGAGCGCGATGGCTTCCGCGGTGGCGCCCGCCGCAATCAGCCCACCGCCGGCGACGATCACCGGAGAGCGTGCGCCGGCAAGCAGCTGCGCGGCGCTGTCGAGCGCGGCGGCATCACCCGCGCCGAGCCCGATGCGCAGCGGCTGCGCGATGGTGGCCTCGATCTCGCCGTAGAAGAAGTCACGTGGGATGTTGAGCTGGGCCGGTCCCATCTCGAGCATCGCGCGGTCGAAGCAGCGCGCGGCGATCTCGGCCATGCGCTTGGGGTTATTGACGTGCCCCTGGTACTTGGTGATCTTCGAGAAGATTGGCAGCTGCTCGGTCTCCTGGAAGCCGCCGAGGCCCATCGTCATCGAGCCGGTCTCGGGTGTGATGAACACGACCGGGGAGTGGGCCCAGTAGGCGGCCGCGACACCCGTCACGAAGTTGGTTACCCCGGGCCCGTTCTGCGCGATGCACACGCCATGACGGCCCGAGGCGCGCGCATAGCCGTCGGCCATGTGGATCGCGCCCTGCTCGTGCGCTACCGGCACGAAGCGAATGCCGGCCGCCGGGAAGATATCGAGTGCGTCCATGAACGCCGAGCCCACGATGCCGAAGACGTGCGTAACACCTTGTGCGGAGAGCGTCTCGACCAGTGCTTCCGAGGGCCCCATCTTCTGCGGCGCGTTCATGGGTCGGCTCCGTATACCATGTTTCGTCAAACGAGACGATTTGTCTCAAAGAGAGGCATATCTTACAATAGCGTCGCTCGAGAGCAAGGCGAATTCCGCGCTCACGGCGTTTGCATCCTGTCTATCGGAATGAGTCTTTACATTGCCATGAATACCCGTGCCCTGAAGCTGCCGGTGGAGGCTCCCGAGGTCGCGAGCGAGACCTCCTCTACGCTCAAGGCCTTCGGCGTGCTCGAGATCCTGGTGCGCGCCGGGCGGGCGGTCACGCTGTCCGAGCTCATGCAAGCGACGGAGCTGCCGAAGCCGACCCTGCATCGCACGCTCGCGCTCTTCGAGGAGGCCGGCTTTCTCACACGCGAGCCGGGCGGTCGTGCCTACATCGTCGGCGAGCGGCTGTCGCGCTTTGCGCTCGACGTGCTGCGCAGCGACGCCGCGGCGGCCGAGCGGCGCATGGTGTTGCGGCGCGTCGTGAGCGAGATCGCCGAGAGCTGCAATCTCGCAGTGCTGCAGAAAGGGGCACTCATCTATCTCGATCGCATCGAGGCCCCGTGGCCGCTGCGCCTGCATCTGCCCGAGGGTGGCGTCGCGCTGCCGCTGCACTGCTGCGCGAGCGGCAAGCTGCTGCTCGCCCACCTGCCGTCGGCCGAGCGCCAGCGGTTGCTCGAGCTTATGCCGCTCGAGCGCTTCACCGAGCGCACGATCACCGACCGGGCGGTGCTCGAGTCGGAGCTCGACCGGATCGTCAGCGTCGGCTACGCGGTCGACAACGAGGAATACGTGCTGGGCGTGGCCTGTGTTGCCGTACCCGTACACAACGCACACGACGACGTGATCGCCGCGATCGCGGTGCAGGCCGCGACGGCTCGCCTGCCGCTGATGCGCGCCATTGAATTCGTCCCGCGCCTGCGCGCGGCTGCCGCACAGATCGGGACCACTTTCGGCTGATACCACACGCACCGCGCCGCCCCGCGTTTTTCGGCAGGAGGCGCCCGGTGCACGGAGATCGACATGGAGATGACGCTCGAAAAACTGGAACGCCACTGGATGCCGTTCACCCCCAACCGCGACTTCAAGCGCCACCCGCGCATGTTCGTGCGCGCGAGCGGCATGCACTATTTCGACCCCAGCGGGCGGCGGGTTCTTGACGGCAGCTCGGGACTCTTCTGCTCTCCGGCCGGCCACTGCCGGCCGGAGATCGCCGCGGCGGTGACCGAGCAGCTGCAGACGCTCGACTACACGCCGTCGTTCCTGCGCGGCCACCCCGCTGCGTTTGCGCTCGCCGACGGCGTCGCGGCGCTCACCCCCAAGGGGATCGATCACGTCTTCTTCTGCAACTCCGGCTCCGAGGCGGTCGACACGGCGATCAAGGTCGCGCTCGCCTATCACCTGGCGCGCAACGAGGGGCAGCGCACCTATCTCGTCTCGCGCGAGCGCGCCTATCACGGTGTCAATATCGGCGGCACGGCGCTCAGCGGCATGGTGCGCAATCGCGAGACCTTCGGCGCGCTGATGCCCGCGGTGCTGCATCTGCGGCACACGCTGCTGCCGGAGAACCGCCTGGCACGCGGCCTCGGCACGCGCGGCGTCGAGCTCGCCGATGACCTGCAGCGGTTCGTGAATCTGGTCGGCGAGAAGCGCATCGCCGCCGTGTTCGTCGAGCCGATCGCCGGCTCGACCGGCGTCATCCTGCCGCCACGCGGCTACCTCGAGCGGCTGCGCGAGATCTGCACGCGCTACGGCATTCTGCTGGTATTCGACGAGGTGATCTGCGGCTTTGGCCGCTGCGGGGCACCGTTCGCCGCGACCTCCTTCGGCGTGACTCCCGACATCATCACGATGGCCAAGGCGCTCACCAACGGCGCGCAGCCGATGGGCGCGGTCGCCGTGCGCGACAGTATCTACCGCACCATCGTCGATGCCGCACCCGACGGGATGCCGGAGTTCTTCCACGGCTACACTTACTCCGCACACCCGGCCGCCTGCGCGGCGGGACTCGCAACGCTCGCCATCTACGAGCGCGAGCAGCTCTTCGCCCGGGCGAGCGAGCTCTCCGGCTACTTCCTCGATGCGATGTTCGCGCTGCAGGACCTGCCGGCGGTGGCCGATATCCGCGGAATCGGTCTCCTCGCCGGTGTCGAGGTCAAGCCCGGCAAGGCGCCCGGCGTGCGTGGCACGGAGCTGCAGGCGAAACTCTTCGATCGTGGGCTGCACGTGAAGACGACCGGCGACGTCGCGATTCTGGCGCCGGCTTTCATCGCCAGCCGAGGCGATATCGACCAGATGGCCTCGATCCTGCGCGAGACGATCGCAGAGTACTGACGGGGGCCGTGCGCGCCCTGCGGACGCGGCCCCCGCGGCGGTGAGCGGGCCGGCGTCGGGCGCAGCCTCCGGGGGAGAGCCTCGTGCCGAGCCTTCCGTCGCACGCGCGCGTCGTGATCATCGGCGGCGGAATCGTCGGCTGCAGCGTCGCTTATCACCTCGCGAAACGCGGCTGCAGCGACGTGCTGCTGCTCGAGCGGCGGCGCCTCACGTGCGGCACGACCTGGCATGCGGCCGGACTCGTCGGCCAGCTGCGGGCGACGCAGAACCTCACGCGGCTCGCCCAGTACACCACGCAGCTCTATGAGGGCCTCGAGCGCGAGACCGGCCAGGCGACCGGCTTCAGGCAGGTCGGCTCCATTGCGGTCGCGGCGAGCGAGGCGCGCTTCGAGGAGCTCAGGCGCGGAGCCTCCATGGCACGCTGCTTCGGTCTCGAGGTGCAGATCCTCTCCCCGGGGGAGGCACGCGAGCGCTGGCCGCTGCTCTCGACGCAGGGCCTGGTCGGCGCGGTGTATCTGCCGAAGGACGGGCAGACCAACCCGGTCGACACCACGCAGGCACTCGCGCGCGGAGCGCGCAGCGGCGGCGTGCGCATCGTCGAGGACGTCGCCGTCACCGCGATCCGCAGCGCCCGCGGCCGCATCTCCGGCGTCGCGACCACACACGGTGAGGTGCGCGCGGACGCCGTCGTCAACTGCGCCGGCATGTGGGCGCGCGAGGTTGGCGCCTGGGCGGGCGTCAGCGTGCCGCTGCACGCCGCCGAGCATTTCTACATCGTGACCCAGCCGATTCCCGGTTTGCCGGCATCGCTCCCGATCCTGCGCGACGCGGACGCCTGTTCGTACTTCAAGGAAGACACCGGCAAGCTCCTCGTGGGCTGGTTCGAGCCGCAGGCGAAGCCCTGGGGCGAGGCCGGCATCCCCGAGAACTTCGCCTTCGATCAGCTGCCCGCAGACCTCGGCCACATCGAGCCGATGTTCGCCCAGGCCATGCACCGGGTGCCCGCCCTGGAGTCGGCTGGCGTGCAGGTGTTCTTCAACGGCCCTGAGAGCTTCACCCCCGACGACCGCTACCTCCTCGGTGAGGCGCCGGAGCTGCACGGTATGTATGTCGCCGCGGGCTTCAATTCCATCGGCATTCAGTCGGCGGGCGGTGCGGGCAAGGTGCTCGCAGACTGGATCGTCGACGGACATCCGCCCTTTGACCTGTGGGACGTCGACATTCGCCGCTGCGCGCCCTTTCAGCGCAACCGCCGCTACCTGCGCGACCGCACGGTCGAGACGCTCGGTCTTCTTTACGCCATGCATTGGCCGTTCCGTCAGGCGGAGAGCGCCCGTGGGGTACGCAAGTCCGCGCTGCACGATCGCCTCGCGGCCGCCGGGGCCTGCTTCGGGGAGGTCGCGGGCTACGAGCGTGCCAACTGGTTCGCCGCCGCAGGCACCGCGGCGCGCTACGAGTACAGCTACGGTCGTCAGAACTGGTTCGCAGCGTCGGCCGCCGAGCATCAGGCGGTCCGCGAACGCGTCGGGCTTTTCGACCAGTCGTCCTTCGCCAAGTTCGTGCTGAAAGGCAGCGATGTGGCGGCGGTGCTCGGACGGATCTGCGCCAATGACGTGGACGTGCCGGTCGGCAGGGTCGTCTATACGCAGTGGCTGAATGAGCGTGGCGGGATCGAGGCAGACCTCACCGTCACGCGCGAGGCCGAGGATGCTTATCTGGTCGTCACGTCCGGCGCGACACAGACGCGCGATTTCAGCTGGCTGTGCCGCAGCATACCCGCCGGGGCGCACGCGCTCGCGCTCGATGTGTCCTCCGCGTACGCAGTGCTCGGACTCATGGGTCCGCGCAGCCGCGATCTGCTCGCAACCCTCACGGACACCGACCTGTCGACCGCGGCCTTTCCCTTTGCAACGTCGCGGATCATCGATCTCGGCTACGCGCGAGTGCGGGCGAGCCGCATCACCTATGTCGGGGAGCTCGGCTACGAGCTCTACATACCGACGGAGTTCGCGCAGTCGGTGTACGACGCGATAGTGGCTGCGGGTCATCCTTTCGGATTGCGCCTCGCCGGCTATCACGCCCTTAACAGCCTGCGCATGGAGAAGGCGTATCGCCACTGGGGTCACGACATCTCGGATGAGGACACGCCGCTCGAGGCCGGGCTCGGCTTTGCGATCGCCTGGGACAAGCCCGGTGGCTTCGTCGGGCGCGAGGCGCTCGAGCGGCAGCGTGAGACGGGACTACGGCGCCGCCTGGTGGCGATCGCGCTTGAGCGCACCGATCGTCTCCTCTTTCACAACGAGCCCATCTGGCGGAACGGTGCGCTGGTCGGGCGGATTTCCTCCGGGATGTTCGGCCATACCGTCGGCACCTCGCTCGGCCTCGGCTACCTCAGCAACGACGCCGCGCCGGTGAGCGGGGAGTGGATCGCCGCCGGGCGGTACGAGGTGGAGGTCGCCGCCGAGCGAGTCGCCGCCCGTGTCTCGCTCGAGCCTTTCTATGACCCTGCCCGCAAGCGGGTGACGCAGTGACGCGGGCGTGCCGCGCGGCGCGCTGCCGCGGTGCGCGCCGCTGACCGGCAGCGGCGCTCGCCATGAGAACTCGCGCGCGGGTCGTCGTCATCGGCGGCGGAGTCGTCGGCTGCAGCGCGCTCTATCACCTCACGCGGCTCGGCTGGACGGACGTGATGCTGCTCGAGCGGGATGAGCTGACGGCAGGCTCCACCTGGCACGCGGCCGGCAACTGTCCCAACTTCTCGACCTCCTGGCCGATACTCAAGCTGCAGCGCTACTCGACGGACCTCTACGCGAGGCTCGCGGAGGAGGTGGGCTACGGGATCAACTACCATCGCACCGGCAGCATCCGCCTCGCACACACTGCCGACCGCGTGGACGAGTTTCGACACGTCGCCTCGCAGGCGCGTGCGCGAGGCGTCGAGGTCGAGCTGCTGTCACCGCGAGAGATCAGGGCACGACACCCGTTCCTCGAGCTCGATGGCATCCGCCTCGGCCTGTGGGATCCCGACGACGGTGACATCGACCCGGCACAGCTGACGCAGGCGCTCGCCAAGGGCGCCCGCGACCGGGGCGCTACCATCCATCGGCACACCGCGGCGACCGCGCTGCGCGAGCTGCCGGGAGGCGGGTGGCACGTCGAGACTCCGACAGGTTCCATCGAGGCCGAGTACGTGATCAATGCGGCCGGCTACCGCGGGGGCGAGGTCGCCGCGATGATCGGCGAGTATCTGCCCATCGTCACGCTCTCGCACCAGTACCTCGTTACCGAGGACATCCCCGCACTTGCGGCGCGCGGTGCGGCGCGCCTGCCGCTCGTGCGCGACCCCGACGCCAGCTATTACCTGCGCCAGGAGCGCCACGGACTGCTGCTCGGACCCTATGAATCGCCGGCGCGGCCACACTGGCTCGAGGGCGTGCCGGCCGATTTTGCCCACCAGCTGTTCGACGACGATCTCGGGCGCATCGAGCCTTACATCGA
>DATIZW010000301.1:0-13847 GCA_035516875.1 Steroidobacteraceae bacterium | reverse complement strand
CGAGAGCGCCCCCTCGGCGAACAGGTCGCGCAGCAGATTCGGGATGCGGAAGGCGATGGTGAACGCGTCCATGACGCGCCCGCCGCCAAAGAGCGCGGCGAAGATCTGCTCGCGCGCGAGCCCGAGCACGCGGCTGCAGAGGACCGCCAGCGCTACGACACCGGCGGCGCGGGTGTTCAGCTTCTCGGCGCGGGATTCGCCCCCGGCCGCGGCGGCCGCTGTGTCGCCCTCTGGCATGCGGCCGCCACGGTACACCGAAGCCCGAGGTCGGGGCTAGCGCCCAACCTTCCAGTTTGCGTTGATGCCGAAGGTGCGCGGGCGGTAGGTGTAGTCGTTCTCCTGCACCGTGGGCGCTCCCGACGGCTGGCCGAGCGCATAGTTCGTCACCCGCGCCGAGCCAAAGAGGTTGTCGACGAACAGCGATATCTGCCATTCACCCAGGTAAATGCCGGCGCGCACTGTGGTGAAGCTGGTCGACGGCAACGTGTAGGTGAAGGGGTTGTAGGTCGCGGCGTTGCGCGGGTCCTGCAGATACGACAGCCAGGGATTGCGGCTCTGATAGGTCCAGTCGGCGCGGGCGAAGGCATCGTGCTGCGCGAGCTGGAAGCCGTATTCCGCACCCAACGCCACGGTAAACGGCGGATTGGTGCCCGGCGCATAGTCGATCGCGGCCTGCCCGGAGATGGCATTGCCGTCGCTCGCCTTGCAGGGAACTCCCGGCGGCGTCGTCGACGGGGTCAGGTAGGGAGCGCAGTCCGCCGGCGCGTTCTTGCTGAAGCGCGCGCTGGTGTAGCCGGTCGCGAAATCGATGTGCAGCTGACCGAGTGCGAGCTCCGCCTGCAGGTCGCCGCCCCAGGCCACCGCCTCGCCCAGGTTGTCCGTGAACTGCAGGCCGCAGTAGCCGGCCACATAGATGTTCTGCTGAATGTCGTTCCACTTGATGTAGTAGAGGCTGGTCGCGATGCGCAGGTTTTGCCCGATGGTGTTCTTCGAGCCGATCTCAAAGTTCTGCGTCGAGTCGGACTTGTAGGTGAGGGGCGCACCGTTCGGATAGCCGGCTGCCGTCAGATCCGCATCGCAATAGGACGGCAGCGGGGCGTTGCCGCCACCCACGCGGAAGCCCTTGGCGTAAGAGGCATAGAAAAGGTTCTTCGGATCGACCTGGAAGGCGGCGACGACCTTCGGCGTGTTGGGCGTCTCCTTCTCGCTCGCACGCACCGTGGAGGGTTGCGCCGGGATATAGGTGTAAGGACCGAAGTTCTCCAGGCCGTCGGCGTAATGCGTCAGCGAGAACTCGGTACGCGCGATGCGCTCACCCACCGTCAGGCGAAACCAGTCGGTGAAGGCGTAGCTCAGCTCGCCGTAGATGGCGATCTGGCGATCGAAGGTCGTGTTGTTGTTGTAGTAGATGTCGCAGGCCGGGATTGCCGTGTAGCTGGCGTTCGTCGGACAGGAGTAGTCCGGGTATGCCGATGCGTTGAGGAAGTCAGGAGGCCCGGGACAGAGCGCCGGGTTGGTCCCCGGCGGACAGTACAGATTGATCGCGGCGTTCGAGGCTGGATTGGCACCGGTGCCGGTGCCGTACAGATACTGGTAGAGCGCATTGATCTGCGTGTCCTTGAGCTCCTCGATACTCCCCTCCTTCGCCAGCTGCCAGAACAACCCCGCCGTCCAATGCAGCTTCGCGGACTCATCGCTCGACTGCCAGCGCAGCTCGGCGGCGTAGTTTTCCTGCGAGTTCGTCATCACATTCGGTGTCTGGTAGTTGGCGAACTGCGCCGGCAGGTGAATGCCGCTGCCATCGAGCAGCGGGACCGGACTGGGGCAAGTCGCGCCGTTCGGCTCGGCCGGCGACGCCACACACGGAACGCCGAAGTAGGCGCCCGCCGTCTGGTAGTAGCCGAGGTCGTAGACCGTGCCCTGGTAAGCGGTGGTCTGGTTACGATGGAAGTAGGAGGCATTACCGATGATCGAGCTCTTGCCGAGGTCCCACTGCAGTTTCAGAGCCGGCAGGTAGTACTGATCGTCGTTGGGGATGCGCTCGGGGGTTGCCGTGTTGAAGTCGCCCGCGCCGGCGTTGGAGTACGCCGGCCAGTAGGTCGAGTCATCGTGCCGCTGGAGATTCTGGTACAGAATGCTCGGCGTCACCGTGACGCTGGCCGACGGCTGCCAGGTCGCCGCGAGCCGCGCCAGCAGCGTGCCGGAATGGTTGATGTTGGACTCGACCTCCTCACGCGTCGTCGGGTCGACCCGGTCGATCCAGCCGCCGTCCCAGCGGTACCAGACACTGGCGCGCACGCCTAACGTGCCGTCGACGATCGGCTGCCCGCGCGCGATACCCAGCTCGTAGTTGGGTTGTCCGTATTGCGTATAGGACACCTCGCTGCGCAGGTAGGAGCTCTCGCTGCTGACGCTCGGCTGCGTGAGGATGTAGCGCACCGCGCCGCCTTCGGCGCCGGCGCCGAACAGCGTACCCTGCGGTCCGCGCAGGATCTCGACGCGCTCGAGGTCGAAGGTCTTCGGCAGCGCATCGTCCGGGTTGAAGCCCACCGAGCGCATCTGAATCGGTGTGTCATCGATATAGATGCCGGTCGTCCCGGCCCCCGCCGAGGAGGAGATGCCGCGGATGGAGATGGCATTGGTCGCGGAGTTATCGATCGACACGCCGGGGGTATAGCGGGCAATGTCGATGAAGTCCTTGATGCCCTTCTGGTCCATGTCGGCCTGGGTGAGCGCCGTGACGCTGATCGGCACCTTGCTGAGCGACTCCTCGTGCCGGGTGGCCGTCACCACCACTTCCTGCAGCAGCGGCGCAGCCTGAGTATTCTCCGTGGTGGCGGCCGGGGGACCCGCATCGGCGGCGGCCGCTGCGTCGGCGGCGGCCGGCGGGGGTGTGGCGGTGAGCAGTGCGGCTGCCGCGAGCGGCACGCCGATCATGGCGCGGATGGTGCGAGTCGCTGTTCTCATGTGCTTATCCTTCCCCTGCCCCGGTGTGGGCGTCCCCGCATCGCCGATGTAGCTTATGTCTGCAGCACCACCGCTGCATCCGCGCTCCAGCTCACGAACACCTCGTCGCTCCAGTCGATGCTGGCCTCCGAGGTGCGCCGCTCGTTCTGCGCGAAGACTGTAACCAACTTTCCACTGGTGGTTTTGATCTGGTAGGTCGAGCGGTTACCGAGGTAGCCGAGCTCCCACACCGTGCCACGCAGCTGATTCATGCGTGCCCCGTTCGTCGGCTGCTTGCCGAGGCGCACCTTTTCGGGGCGCAGCGCGACCCACACACGCTGCCCGACGCTGAAGGTCCCCGCGTCGTCCACCAGCAGCTCGCTGCCGACCTCGGTGCAGCGCACCGTGATGAGACCGGCCTCGCAGGCACTCACCGTGCCTTCGAACAGATTGGTGGTGCCGACGAAGTCGGCGACGAAACGGCTGCGCGGGAACTCGTAGATTTCCGCCGGCGTGCCCACCTGCAGGACCTGCCCGCGATCCATGACCGCGATGCGCGTGGCGAGCGCCATGGCCTCGTCCTGATCGTGCGTGACCACGATGAACGTGATGCCGACCTTGTCCTGCAGGTCCATCAGCTCGAACTGGGTCTGCTCGCGCAGCTTCTTGTCGAGCGCCGACAGTGGCTCATCGAGCAGCAGCACCTTGGGGCGGCGGATGAGCGCGCGCGCGAGCGCCACGCGCTGGCGCTGGCCGCCGGAGAGCTGGTGCGGTCTGCGCTTGGCGAGGGGCGCGAGCTGCACCATGTCGAGCGCCGCGGCGATGCGCTCGCGGCGCTCGCCGGCGGCGAGCGGCAGCCGGCGCAGCCCGTAACCGACGTTGTTCTCCACCGTCATGTGCGGGAAGAGCGCGTACGACTGGAACATCATGTTGACCGGGCGCTCGTGCGGCGGAACCGCGCCCATGTCGACGCCGTCGATGCTGATGCGTCCGCTGGTCGGCTGGGCGAAGCCCGCCAGCATGCGCAGCAGCGTCGTCTTGCCGCAGCCCGAGGCGCCCACCAGGGCGAACATTTCGCCGCGATAGATGCTGAGCGTGATGTTGTCGACCGCGGTGCTCGCCCCGTAGCACTTGCTTACGCTGTCGATGAGGATCTGCGCCGTCGCGGACGGATCGAGCCACGGCTTGCCGGCGGGAGGTTTCGACTGCGACGCGATCATGTCTGCTGCAAGACGCTCCCGGGCCGCGTGTCAGAAGTCCGCGGGCGGTGTCGCGCGCCGCCGCGCGGGCGCGAAGAACGGCCGCTCCACCACACGCGCGCGCACCATGCGCCGCTCCCAAACGAGCTCGCGGTTGAGATAGATGTCCGCCCACAGCTGCGTGCCGGTGGCGATGTACGGCGCGCGCACCATGGCGAGCGCGAGGTTGCGCTTGCAGGTGGGGGACCAGGTCGCCGAGGTCACGCTGCCCGCCTCTTTGCGGCCCGAGGCGTCGCCGTAGAGAAGCGCATTGTGCGCGGGCTTGGTGCCCTCGATGTCGAGTCCCACCAGCTGGCGCTGCGGCCCGCGCGCGACCTCCGCGAGGAGCGAGCGCCGGCCGGTGAAATGGCCCTTCTTGAAATCGATCAGCCAGGCGAGCCCGAGCTCGATCGGCGAGCGCCCGGTGCCGAGGTACAGGGTGTGCGCGGCCGACACGAAATCCACCTGTGGCAGGAGGAATCCGGCCTCGATGCGCGCCATGTTGAGGGCGCGCGAGCCGATCGGCCGCACGGCGCGGTTGCTGCCCGCGGCCACGAGGGCATCCCAGACCGCTTCGGCGTCCGCCGGCTGCATCCACAGCTCGTAACCCAGATCGCCGGTGAAACCGGTACGCGACACCAGTAGCGCGATGGTGCCGCTGCCTGTGCCGCCGGCCAGCGAGAATTCGCCGTGCTCGAAGGGCTTGAGGACCTCGACGCCGGCGACACCCGCCGCGCGCAGCAGCCGGGCGGAGGTCGGTCCCTGCACGGCGAGTGCCGCCACCTCTTCGGTGATCTCGCGGATGTCGACCTCGAAGCCGAGCGCGGAAGCGCGCAACCAGTCGAGCTGCCGCTCCGCGGTGCACAGGCGGTATTCGTTGGCGGCGATGCAGAACACCGTGCCGTCATCGATGAGGTGCCCCTCGTCGTCGCACCAGACGACATACGCGACCCTGCCCGGGGCGAGCTTGCGCAGATCGCGGGTCACCAGGCGGTTGAGGAAGCGCAACGCGTCGCCGCCGGCGATGCGGTACTTGACCATCGGCGTCAGGTCGTAGAGCGAGCTCGCGTTGCGTATCGCGAAGTACTCCTGCTCGACGCTCGTGAACACGTCCACCGTCGTGTAGCCGGCCCAGGGCACGAAGCTGTCGAGCTGGCTGAGCGCGCGGGCGCGCTCGTGGAACGGCGTCTTCAGCAGCGGCTGACGGAAGTGAGGTGCGCTCTCGGTCAACATGGCTAGGCCGCCTCGCGGATGAGCTGCCGCGCAGCGTTGCGTCCGGCGAGCCCCATGACGCCGCCGCCGGGGTGGGCGCCGGCGCCACAAAGATACAGCCCGGCCACTGGCGTGTGGTATTGGGCGGCGCCCGGTACCGGGCGGACCATGAGAAGCTGATCGAGTGCGAGCTCGGCGTGATGCCAGTGACCGCCGGTGATACGGAATTCACGCTCGATGTCGAGCGGCGTCAGCAGTTCCGTCGCCTCGATCGCCGCTCGCAGCCCGGGCGCGTATGCCTCGAGCGTCGCGATGATCCGCTCGGTGAAGGCCTGCCTCTGCCCGTCCCAGCCGGCGGCGAGCTGGTACGGAGCGTACTGCACGATCACTGACATCACGTGCCTGCCGGGCGGCGCAAGGGCTGGGTCGCAGAGCGTCGGAATCGTGACCTCGAGGGCGGGCTCGCTGGAGAACTCCCCGTATTTGGCGTGGTTGTAGGCACGCTCGATATAGTCCGGCGAGGGCGCTACGACGAGCCGCGCGCGCAGCTCCGCCGCGCTCAGCCCCGGGAACTGCGGCAGATGCTCGAGCGCCAGGTGCAGTTTCGCCGTGAGGCCGCGCGAGCGCAGTTGCGCGACGCGGCGCACGAACCCCGCGTCGAGGTGCTCGCTGCCGAGGAGCCCGAGGAAGGTGCTCTTGGGGTCGGCGCTCGAGACGACGCTGCGGGCGCTCACTTCCTCGCCCGAGGCGAGCGCGACCCCGGCGGCATGATCCTCGTGCACCAGGATGCGCTCGACCACCGCGCCGGTGCGCACTTCCGCGCCGGCGGCGGTTGCGGCGCGCGCGAGCGCCTCGGAGAGCGCGCCGAGGCCCCCGGTCGGCAACGCGAGGGTGTCCACACCCGCCGACGCCGCCGCGCGGTAAAGCAGTGACAGCACGGTGCCGGGCGAGCGCGGGCCGTAGTTGGTGCCGAGGACCGCATCGAGGCCGAGCGCGCCCTTGAGCAGCGGCAGGCTGAAGCGCTCCTGGAGCAGATCGTAGACCGGCATCCCGCCGATGCGCAGCAGCTCGCGCAGATCGGCGCGCCCCAGACGGCGCAGCCGCCAGCCGACGCCGAGCAGCGCGTACGCCTCGCGCCAGGAGTCCGTCCCGAGCCGCGGCGGTGTCTCGGTGAGGACCGGATGCAGGGCACGGGCGAAGCGCTCGATCTGCCGCTGCCAGCGCGCGAGCGCCGCTGCGTCCGCAGCAGCACGCTGCGCGAGCGGTGCGGGCGCACCGGGGCCGAGCGCCACATGACGCGCGTCCGCCGCGAGCGCCACGGTCGGCAGCCGCTCGGCGGCGAACTTGAGGCCGTGTTGCTCGAGGCGCAGCTCGCGCATGAGCGAGGCCGGCATGAGGTGCAGCAGGTGCGCGCAGGCGGAGGCGCGGAACCCGGGCGCGAACTCGCGCGTGACCGCCGCACCGCCGACACGCGCGGCGGCCTCGAGCACCAGCACCCGGCGGCCACCGCGGGCGAGGTAGGCGGCGCATACCAGGCCGTTGTGGCCGCCGCCGACCACGATGGTGTCGTACCGAGTGCGCGTCGCTGCGCTCATTGGACGCGCCGCAGATCGCCGAGAATGGTGCGCGCGGCGTTGGCGCCCGGGGCACCCATGACGCCCCCGCCCGGATGAGTGCTCGAGCCGCACAGGTACATGCCGCGCAACGGCGTGCGGTACTGCGCATAGCCGGGCAGCGGGCGATTGAAGAGCAGCTGATCGAAGGTGAGCTCGCCCTGGAAGATGTTGCCCTCGGTGAGCCCGACCTCGTTCTCGATGTCCCAGGGCGTGCGAATCTCAGCGTGCAGGATCAGGTCCTTGAAGTCGGGGCTGTGGCGGGCGATGGCGTCGATCACCGTGTCACCGAAGGCCTGGCGCCGCGCGGCCGTCCACTCGCCGTCGGCGAGCCTGTAAGGGCAGTACTGCACGAACACCGACATATAGTGCTTGCCGTCCGGGGTCATGGTCGGATCGATCTGTGTCGGGATGAGCATGTCGACGTAAGGGGCGCGCGACCAGCGGCCCTCCTTCCAGTCGTCGTAGGCGCGCTCCACCATCTCGAGTGTGTCGGTGATGTGCATGTCGCCGCGTGTCGCGGGCGAGCCCTGCGGGATCGCGGGAAAATGCGGCAGCCCGTCGAGGGCAATGTTGAGCTTGCCGGAGGAGCCGCGGATCTTGAAGCGCCGCACCTCGTCGAGAAATTCGCTCGGCAGATGCTCGGGCTTCACGGTCTTGAGGAAGGTGCGCTTCACGTCGAGGTTCGAGACCACGACCGGAGCGGTCAGCTCCTCGCCGCTCTCGAGCACCACACCGGTAGCGCGGCCGTGCCGCACCCGGATCTCGGCGACCGGCGCACTGGCGCGCACCGTGCCGCCGCTCGCCTGCAACGACGCCGCGAGCGCCTGGGTGATCGCGCCCATGCCGCCGCGCGCAAACCCCCATGCGCCGACCGCGCCGTCGATGCTTCCCATGTAGTGATGCAGCAGCACGTAGGCCGAGCCCGGCGAGCGCGGCCCGAGGGCGGTACCGATGATGGAGCTGCCGGCGAGATGGGCCTTGACGATCTCGCTCTCGAAGTATTCCTCGAGCATGTCGGCGCAGCTCATGGTGAAGAAGCGCAGCGTGTCGTAGAGGCGCGTCTCGCCGAGCTTGTGGAAATGGCGGCCGAGGAACAGCAGCTCCTTGAGGTCGCGTGGCCTGAAGGAGGTGGGATCGGGCGGCGTGCGCAGCAGCAGCGGCTTGATGAAGCGGCAGTGCCGCAGCATGTCGCGCACGTAGCGGTCGTAGGCCTCGGCGTCATTGCGCGAGTGGCGCGCGATCTCGCGGCGCATCGCGTCGTGGTTGTCGTAGAGCGCCAGATGCCCGCCATCGCGCATCATGGTGCAACCGCCCTCGTAGGGGATGATCTGCAGACCGTGGGCCGGCAGCTCGAGCGCGCGGATGATCTCGGTGCGCAGCAGGCTGCACACATATGAGCAGTTCGAGTAGGTGAAGCCATCGTAGAGCCGGCGGCTGACCGCCGCCCCGCCGATATACGGGTTGCGCTCGAGCACCAGCACCTTGAGACCGGCCCGTGCCAGGTAGCAGGCATTCACCAGCCCGTTGTGTCCGGCGCCGACGACGAGCGCGTCGTAGCGGTTAGGGCCGCCCGCGCTCACGCCGCCGGCTCGCCACGCATCAGGCCCCACTCGGCCGTGCGGCGCGTGTCCGGCAGCGCGTCCAGCGTGCGGTCGATCGCGATCTCGAACGCCGCGAGTGTATCCCTGAGGCAGGAGTCATCGTGCGCCGCCGACATGAACCATGGCTCGCGCGAGTCGGGCTCGCAGAGGATCAGCTCATCGTGCAGCACGCGCGCGACGGCGTCGTAGAAGGTGTAATCGCTCCCCTTCCAGTCGCGGTAGGTGCGCGGCGGGTCGTGGGCGAAATAGAGCCCGCTCATCGAGGGGTGGCCGACGAACGAGTGGGCGATGCCGCGCGCCTTGAGGATGGCGCTCTTGCCGCTGCGCAGCCGCGTGCCGTAGGCGGCGATGCGCTCGAGCGCGTCGGTCTCGGCGAGGATCTCCAGGGTCTTCTCCGCGGCGGCAAGCGACACCGGGTGGGCAGTATAGGTGCCGCCGTGGGCCACGCCCTTGCCGAGCTTACGCATGATCTCCTCGCGCCCGGCGAGGACCGAGATCGGGTAGCCATTGGCGAGCGCCTTGGCAAACGTGCACAGGTCCGCGCGCACGCCATAGAGCTCCTGCACGCCGCCGCGCGCCACGCGAAAGCCGGTCTTCACCTCGTCGATGATCATCACCACGCCGTAGCGGTCGCACAGCTCGCGCGCGGCGCGCACGTAGGCGGGCTCGGCGGCGATCCCCAGGCAGTTGCCCATGATCGGCTCGATCAGCAGGCAGGCGATCGAGTGCCCGTGCCGGCGCAGCACGTCCTCGAGCTGGTTGGCATCGTTTGCCTGCACGAAGTGCGCGAAGGCGCGCGTTGCGAGCGGCACCCCCTCGCTATAAGGCACCACCACGGGGTCGCCGACCTGGGACCATTTCTCCATCGGCGTGTACCACATGGCCGCATCGAACAGCCCGTGGTAGCTGCCCTCGAGAATGACGTAGTTGTCCTTCCGGGTGTAGGCGCGCGCCAGGCGCAGCGCCGCCATCACCGCCTCGGTGCCCGAGTTGGAGAAGCGCACGAGCTCGGCCGCCGGCACCATGCGCGCGATGCGTTCGGCGACCCGGTATTCGCGCTCGGTGGAAAGCGCGAACACGCCGCCGACCTCCATCCCCTCGCGCGCCGCCGCATCGACCCGCGGGTCCGCATAGCCGAGGATCGCCGGCCCGTATCCCATGCGGTAGTCGACATAGACGTTGCCGTCGAGATCGGTGACGCGCGCGCCGCGCCCTTCTTTGACATAAATTGTCCGCTCCTCGCCCCAGAAGCGGAAATTGGAGGCGACGCCGAGCGGCAGCCGCTGCAGCGCCCGCCGGTAGTGCTCGTGGTTGCGGGTCAGGGTACGGGCCATGACGGTCACCCCATTGTAGTTGGAAAAATATCGAGCGGATACGGCACGATACCATCGAGCGTGCAGTACGTCTATATGCTTATATAATTTTTTGAGCTAGAATTATATAGTCATATACCCCTGCCTGGGAATTCCGCCATGACTGTCACCGCCGCACGCACGGTCGATTCCCCCAAGGTGGCACGGGGGCTGCCCGCCTGGGTCTACAACCACCCGCAGATGACGCGCCTCGAGTTCGAGCGGATTCTCAAGCCGAGCTGGCAGATCGCCTGCCACATCAGCCAGATCCCGAACGCCGGCGACTACGTGACCTTCGAGATGGGCCCCGACAGTGTGATCGCGCTGCGTGAGCCCGGCGGCGGCATCCGCGCGCTGCGCAACGTGTGTCGCCATCGCGGCACGCGGCTGCTCGAGGGGAGCGGCCACTGCCACGGGCGCATCACCTGTCCGTACCATGGCTGGACCTACCGTTACGACGGATCGCTGCTCGCGACGCCCGCCAAGGAGAGCTTCCCCGATCTCAACCTGCGTGAGTATGGTCTCGATCCGGTGCGATCGGAGGTCACGCTCGGCTTCGTCTGGGTGTGTCTCGGCGCCGAGGCCCCGCCGCCGCCCTCGCAGCTGTGGGCGCCGATCATCGAGGAGCTCGCGCCTTACCGGTTCGAGGAGCTCGTGCCGACGCAACCGGTCTATCTCGAGGAGTGGGCGGTCGACTGGAAGATCGCGATGGACAACTACCTCGAGTCCTACCACGTGCCGATCGGCCATCCGGGGCTGAACCGTATGTTCACGCCCGACTACGAGGACCAGCGTGGGGTCCCCGGGGTCGCGCGCGGCATCAGCTGGATGCGCGAGGCGCCTTCTTCGCGCTGGAGCGAGCGGCTCTACCAGAAATTCGTCGGCGAGGTGACGGCGCCGCATCTGCCCGAGCCGAACCGCCGCAGCTGGCGCTTTTACAGCTGCCTGCCGAACCTCGGCATCGACCTCATGCCCGAGCAGGTGGATTTCTTTCAGGTGCTCCCCAAGGGGCCCGGCAGGACGGTGATCCGAGGCGCCGCCTTCGGGCTGCCCGATGAGCGGCGCGAGATGCGCCTGGTGCGCTGGCTCGGCAACCGCATCAACATGCAGGTCAACGGCGAGGACCGCCGCCTGTGCGAGCGGCTGCAGCGCGGCATCGCCGACAGCAGCTACCGGCCGGGTCCGCTGTCACAGATCGAGACGTGGATGCTCGAATTCCACGACCTGCTGCGCGCGCGTATCCCGGAGGTGAGTCTGCCCGAGCCCCCGGCGCACTTTGCCTGAGCGCGCCTAGCTCTCCGACGCCGGCAGCGCCTGCAGGAGCGCCGCGATCGATTCGCGGAACTCCGCCAGCGAGGGCGACACCGGTCCGCTTTCCGTCGCCTCGTCCGCGGCGCCGGCCAGCCCTGCCTGCGTCGACTCGGCAAGCTCGAGCTGTTGGCGCAGCCATGCACCGCGGCGCCGCTGCCAGGCGTCGCGCGGCCCGCGTCCTCGTGCCTGCGCGGCGGGCGTCTCGCGTGCGGCGAAATCGAAGCGCCGCAGCCGGCTGCGCCCCGGCGCGAGCGGATTGACCTGCAGCACCAGCGCGCCCTCCGGACGGATGTCGAGCAGCAGATTCGGCGCGACGAAGTGCTGCTGCGGATGGGCGCTCTCGAGCCACTGCTCGACGAGGAGCTTCCAGTCGGCGCCGACCTCGAGATCGGTGACGCTGCGCGGCTGCAGCGCTGTCAGCTCCTCCCACGGGGCGCCCGGCAGCGGCGCGGTCGGCGCAGTGCTGGCCCCGCGCGTGAAAATCAGCTGGCCGACGCGCAGCATCTCGAGCGGCGTGAGATCGCCCGGCGTGGTTCCGGCCACCAGGCGGCCGTCGAAGCTGTAGGTGAGTGAATGCATGGCGCAGTGGATGGCGCTGCGCAGGTGCCCCTTGCGCGGAGCGAGCAGCGCGTGCGGGCGGCGCCGGCAGGTGTTGCGGAACACGTGCAGGCGACCACGCTCGCCGCGCACCAGGAGGGCGCGCTCGCCGGCGAGCTCACCGGTGAGAAAATCGCCGGCCGTGCGCAGCTCGGCTTCGTGCCCGAGCAGCTGCCACGCGGGCCGCAGCAACTGCTCGCGCTCGGCCGCGAGCAGTGCGGGGTTGCCGTAGGCGCGCGACGGCAGCCGTCCGCGCCCCGCGGCAGCGGCCCCGCCGCGCTGCGGGGGGGCAGCGGCGGCGCTGAACTGACCGGGAAACACCGAGCGCAGGTACTGGAGCGACCGCTCCACCGCGCGCGGGCGGTCGATGTTGGCTTCGCTCTGGAAAGCGAAGCTCTGCCACAGCACCTCGAGCACGCCGATCAGCCCGAGCGCCACCGCATCGGCGTCGAGATGGGTGGCGCCGGTTGCGCTGATCAGCCGCCCGACCAGCTCGCGCACCAGCGCAGCGAACTCTTCGTCCTTCTGCCCGCAGATGTCCTGGTATTCCTGGCGCGCGGTCGCCTCGCCCCAGAACGCGTACCACACCGACACCTTGCGCGGGCTGGCGATCTCGGCGTCGAGATACAGTTCCACCAGCAACCGCAGCGCCTGCACCGGCGTGTCCTTGAGCCGCGCGACCGGCACGAGCACGCGCTCCTCGAACTCCGCGGCGAGATAGGCGAGCGAGGCGACCAGCATCGCGGCCTTCGAGTCGAAGTAAAAGCGCACGATGCCGGGCGACAGGTCGGCGAGGGCCACCACCTTCTCCACCGTGGTGCGCGAGGGGCCGTAGATGTGCAGTGCGGAAATGCACGCATCGATCAGCCGCTGCCGCTGGCGCTGGCGGATGCGCGAGCCCCCGCCGTCGGCCGCGCTCGCGGCCACTGTGGTGAGTCGCTGACTCGACACCTGGCTCATTGCACTCGCATCGCTGAGGTCACCCGGCGGCCGAACCGCTGTACGGCGCCCAAGTTTATCCCGCACAATAGCCCGCGGGCACAGTGCACAGGCACAACATGAGACCGACC
The DNA here is from genome assembly GCA_035516875.1 of Steroidobacteraceae bacterium. Classification (GTDB taxonomy): domain Bacteria; phylum Pseudomonadota; class Gammaproteobacteria; order Steroidobacterales; family Steroidobacteraceae; genus 13-2-20CM-66-19. The sequence continues at coordinate 904 of DATIZW010000301.1, read as the reverse complement.
TGGCTTACGGGCCGCTGGCTGATCATCCTGCCGCCCCTTCTCTTCCTATTGGTATTCTTCCTCATCCCGTTCGCCTTCGCCTTCAAGATCAGCTTTGCCGAGACCGCCCCGCGCGTGCCGCCGTACACCGACGTGCTCACCTTCACGGCGGATCATCACCTGCGCCTCGCGCTGAGCCTCGGCAACTACCGCTACCTGCTCACCGACGAAGTGTATGGCGTCGCGTACCTGTACTCGCTGCGCACCGCGTTCTTCTCGACGCTGATCTGTCTCGCGCTCGGCTACCCCATGGCGTACGCGATCGCACGCAGTCCCAAATCGCTCCAGGGGGTGCTGCTGCTCGTCATCATGCTGCCCTTCTGGACCTCGTTCCTGCTGCGGGTCTACGCGCTCGAGGGCATCATCCGCGACAACGGCTTCCTCAACACGGTGCTGCTCAACCTGGGTCTCATCAGCCATCCGCTGCGCATCATGCGCACCAGCGTGGCGGTGTACCTGGGGATCATCTACTCCTATCTGCCGTTCATGGTGCTGCCGCTGTTCGCGACTCTCGAGAAGCTCGATCCGACGCTGCTCGAGGCGGCGGCCGATCTCGGCAGTACCCCGCGGCGTGCCTTTCTCGATGTCACGCTGCCGCTGTCGATCCCAGGGATGATCGCCGGCTCGATGCTGGTGTTCATCCCCGCGGTCGGGGAATTCGTCATTCCCTCGCTGCTTGGCGGTCCCAACAACCTCATGATCGGCCGCGTGCTGTGGGATGAGTTCTTCGGCAATCACGACTGGCCGGTGGCGTCCGCGGTCGCCATCGCGTTCCTGCTGCTGCTCGCCGGCCCCATCGCGATCTACCAGTACTACAACGTGCGGCAGACCGAGGCCTGAGCGAGCCAATGGAACGGCGCTTGTC
>DATIZW010000300.1:0-6367 GCA_035516875.1 Steroidobacteraceae bacterium | reverse complement strand
CTCATCGCGCGCGACCTGCCGGACCTGCTGACCAAGCTCGACGGGCGCGAGGTGAAGATCACCGACAACCGCACCGTGAGGCTCGAGACGCGCGACCTGGCGGTGGTGCAGATGAAGCCCGACTGGCGCACCGAGCTGCTGGCGGTGATCACCAACCCGACCGTGGCGTATGGATTGATGCTGATCGGCATCTGGGGGCTGCTGCTCGAGGGATACAATCCCGGCGCGGTGCTGCCGGGCGTGGTCGGCTCGATCTGCCTGCTCATCGCGCTGTTCGCCTTCCAGATCCTGTCGGTGAATTACGCGGGGCTCGCGCTGGTGGTGGTGGGCACGGCCATGATCGTTGCGGAGTTCTTCTTTCCCACCTACGGCTCGCTCGGCGTCGGCGGTCTCATTGCGTTCGTGGTCGGCTCGCTCATTCTGTTCGATACCGACGTGCCCGGCCTGAACATCGGCCGACCGCTGATCGCCGCGTTCGCCACGGTGGGAGCGCTCATGATCGCCGGCATCGTCTATCTCAGCACACACGCCATGCGCCGCCCCGTGGTCACCGGCGCGCAGGCGATGATCGGCGCCAGCGCCGAGGTGGTCGCCGACTTCAGCGGCAAGGGGCGCGTGCGCTACGGCGGGGAGCTGTGGAACGCGCGCAGTGACAGCGCGCTGCGCGCCGGCGACCTGGCGCGCATCGTGAAGGTGGAAGGTCTAACATTGTGGGTCGAGCCGCAATGAGAGCGTCCTGAGCGGCCGGAGATTCGCATGCCCTTCATCGTCGCCGTCCTCATCATCATCGCGGTTCTGGTGTTCAGCTCGCTCAACGTGCTCAACGAGTACGAGCGCGGGGTGATCTTTCAGCTCGGCCGCTTCGTCGGCATCAAGGGTCCCGGTCTCATCATCGTCTGGCCGGTGTTTCAGCGGATGCGCAAGGTCGACCTGCGGGTCATCGTGCTGAGCGTACCGAAGCAGGACGTGATCACGCGCGACAACGTATCGGTGAAGGTCAACGCCGTCGTCTACTTTCGCGTCGTCGATCCGGGCAAGGCCATCATCCAGGTGGCCAACGCCTTCGATGCCACCAGCCAGGTGGCGCAGACCACGCTGCGCTCGGTCGTCGGCCAGCACGAGATGGACGATCTGCTGTCGCAGCGCGACAAGCTCAACGTCGACCTGCAGCGCATCCTCGACCAGAGCACCGAGGCCTGGGGCATCAAAGTCGCGACGGTCGAGATCAAGGACGTCGACCTCGACGAGACCATGATCCGCGCCATGGCCAAGCAGGCCGAGGCGGAGCGCACGCGGCGCGCCAAGATCATCAATGCCGAGGGGGAGAAGCAGGCCGCCCAGACGCTGGTCGAGGCGGCGCAGGCGCTCGCCCGGGAACCGAGTGCGCTGCAGCTGCGCTACCTGCAGACCCTCGCCGACATCGCCCACGAACGCACGCAGCTGCTCGTCTTCCCGCTGCCGCTCGACCTGATCAAGCCGCTGCTCGGCCAGCGTGAATAGCGGCCGCGCGCTTGCCGCTGCGGGTGTGCTGCTGGCGATCGCCACCGCCTGCGGCGCCTTTGGCGCTCATGCGCTGAAGGCGCAGCTGCCCCCGGAGCGGCTTGAGATCTGGGAGGTCGCAGTGCGCTACCAGTTCTTTCAGGCGCTCGGCCTGCTCGGTATCGGACTCACGCTGCGCGTGCTCGATGCCGCGCCGCTGCGCGCCGCGGCGGCGCTGATCGTAAGCGGCGTGGTGCTCTTCTCGGGTAGCCTCTGTGCGCTCGCGCTCGGCGCGCCGCGCGCACTCGGGGTGCTCACGCCGCTCGGCGGCCTCGCCTGGATCGCCGGCTGGCTGCTGTTTGCCTGGGGTGCCTGGCAGTTCGGCGGCGGCAACGCTTGAGGGGATCACACACATGTTGAATCGGACGGCAGCCGTTACGCTTGCCCTCGGTATCGCGGCGACCGCAGCCATCGGCGCCTCGAGCACGGCCCCGCAGGCCGAGCACGCCGCGATCGGTGCCTTCGGACTCGACCTCTCCGGGGGCGATCCGCGCATCAAGCCCGGCGACGATTTCTACACCTACGCCAACGGCCGCTGGCAGGAGAAGACGCAGATCCCGCCGGATCGCTCTTCCTGGGGCTCCTTCATCATGCTCCGCGAGCGCTCCCTCGAGCAGCTGCGCGGGATCCTCGAGGCGCTGCCGGCCCACGCTCCCGCGGGTAGCAATGAGCAGAAGCTGTACGATTTCTATCGGGCCTACCTCGATACCGACGCGATCGAGCGCGCCGCGCTGTCCCCCGCCAGGCCGGTGCTCGATAGCATCGCCGCCGCCAAGACCCACGAGCAGATCGCTGCGCTCATGGGGCGACCGGAGCTGCGCCTCACCGCGCCGGTGGACTTCGACATCGATCCGGATGAGAAGGATCCCGATCACTACATGGTGGTGATGGTGCAGAGCGGGCTCGGCTTGCCCGACCGCGACTACTACCTCAAGGATGACGCCGTCTACAAGCAGCTGCGCGAGAAATACGCGGCGCACATCGAGCGGCTGCTGACGCTCGCCGGGCAGCCCGATGCGGCGCAGGGCGCAAAGTCGATCGTCGAGCTCGAAACACAGATCGCCCAGGCGCACTGGCCGCGGGCCAAGACACGCGAGCGCGATCTGACTTACAACCCGTACACGCGCGCGGCGCTTGCCAAATTCGCCACGGGCTTTCCCTGGCCGCAGCTGCTCCAGGGTGCCGGGCTCGAGGCGCAGCCGCGCTTCATCGTCTTCGAGCCCGATGCAGTGCAGAAGCTCGGCACGCTGTTCAGGCAGCTGCCGGTGGAGCGCTGGCGCACCTACCTCACCTACCACTACCTGGTCGGCAATGCGGATGTGCTGCCGAAGGCGTTCGACGACGCGGTGTTCGACTTCTACGGCCGCACCCTCCATGGTCGACAACAGCAGCAGGTGCGCTGGAAGCGCGCGGTGGCGGCGGTCGATGCGGGACTTGGCGAGGCGGCCGGCGAGCTGTACGTCAAGCAGTACTTCCCGCCCGCATCGAAGCAGCAGATGCTCGAGCTGGTGGAGAACCTGCGCGCCTCCTACCGCGAGCGCATCGAGAAACTGCCATGGATGACACCTGAGACGAAGACGGTGGCGCTGGAGAAGCTCGCGGCGTTCCGCCCCAAGATCGGTTACCCGGACAAGTGGCGCGATTATTCCGCGCTCGAGGTAAGACCGGACGATGCCTTCGGTAACGTCTCCCGCGCGGCTGCCTTCGATTGGCAACGCCAGGTCAAGCGCCTCGGTGGCCCGACCGACCGCGGCGAGTGGGGCATGACGCCGCAGACCATCAATGCCTACTACAACGCGACGTTCAACGAGGTGGTCTTTCCGGCCGCCATCCTGCAACCACCGTTCTTCGATCCGCACGCCGATGCGGCCGTCAACTACGGCGGCGTGGGCGGCGTCATCGGGCACGAGATGGGTCATGGCTTCGACGATCAGGGCGCGAAGTCCGATGCGCGCGGCGTGCTGCATACCTGGTGGTTGCAGCAGGACACGGACGCTTTCCACAAGCGTGTCGATCGCCTCGCCGCACAGTACGACACCTACACGGTGCTGCCCGGGCTCAACATCAACGGTCGCCTGACCCTGGGCGAGAATATCGGCGACCTCGGGGGTCTCTCGGTGGCGAACGAGGCGTACCACCGCTCGCTCCACGGTGCGCCGGCCCCGGTGCTCGGCGGCCTCAGCGGCGACCAGCGCTTCTTCCTCTCCTGGGCACAGGTATGGCGGCAGAAGCAGCGCGACGAGGACCTGCGTGCCCAGGTCACGAGCGACCCGCACAGCCCGACGAAGTACCGTGTGAACGGCGTGGTGCGCAACGTCGATGCCTGGTATCCGGCCTTCAAGGTGCAAGCGGGCGAGAAGCTCTATCTGCCGCCGGACGAGCGCGTGCACATCTGGTGAAGTCGGGGCTGCCGATCGATACGGCGCTGCCGGCACTTGGCGCAGCCCTCCTCAGCCACCGGGCGGCGGTGCTGCAGGCCCCACCGGGTGCCGGCAAGAGCACCGTGGTGCCGCTCGCGTTGCTCACGGAACCGTGGGCACAGGGCCGACGGCTGCTGATGCTCGAGCCGCGCCGCCTGGCCGCGCGTGCCGTTGCCGCGCGTATGGCGCACACGCTCGGCGAGAGTGTGGGCGAGACCGTCGGCTACCGCATGCGGCTCGACACGCGTATCTCGCGCCGCACCCGCGTGGAAGTGGTGACCGAGGGCGTGCTCACGCGGCTGCTGCAGGAGGATCCGGCGCTCGAGGGCGTCGCCGCCGTGATCTTCGATGAGTTCCACGAGCGCAGTCTCCAGGCCGATCTCGGGCTGGCGCTCGCGCTCGATGCGCGCGCAGCGCTCGCGCCGGACCTGCGGGTGCTGGTAATGTCGGCGACGCTCGATGCGGCGGCGGTGACGCAGCTGCTCGGGGGCGCACCGCTCATCAGCGCGCCCACGCGCGCCTACACGGTCGAGACGCGCTACGCCGGCAGCGGAGCACCGCGCCTGCCCGCGGCCGCGGGCGTACGGGCGGCACCGGAGCCCGAGCGGCAAATCGCGCAGCTCGTCAGCCGTGCACTGCGCGAGGAGCACGGCGACCTGCTGGTCTTCCTTCCCGGGGCGCGCGAGATCCGCCGCGTGCAGGGGCTGCTAGACGGCGCCGCGGATGCTGCCGGTGTTGCCCTGCTGCCGTTATTCGGCGGGCTCTCCGGCGAGGAGCAGGATGCGGCGCTCGCGCCGGCGACGCACGGCGTCCGCAAGGTCGTGCTCGCCACCAACCTCGCCGAGACCAGCCTGACGATTCCGGGTGTGCGCGTCGTCGTCGACTCGGGTCTGGTGCGGCGCGCGCGCTTCGATCCGGTCACCGGCATGAGCCGCCTCGAGACGGAGCGCATCTCGCGTGCCTCGGCGCAGCAGCGCCAGGGGCGCGCCGGGCGCACCGAGGCCGGCGTGTGCTACCGCGCCTGGAGCGAGGGGGCACACGCGGCGCTCGCCGCCTTCACGCCGCCCGAGATCAGCGACGCCGATCTCGCACCGCTTGCGCTGGAGCTGGCGCGGTGGGGCGCACGCGACGCGCGCGAGCTGCGCTGGCTCGACGCGCCGCCGGAAGCCATGCTCGCGAGCGCCCGCGACCTGCTGGGGCGCCTCGGGGCGCTGGACGGGGCGGGCCGCATCAGCGCCCACGGCCGCGAGATGGCGCGTGCCGGTGTGCATCCGCGCCTGGCGCACATGCTGCTGCGGGGGCGCGCGCTCGGCTCGCTGGCGCTCGCCGCGCAGCTCGCGGCGCTGCTCTCGGAGCGCGACCTGCTGCGCGCCAGCGCGGCGCGCGACGCAGATATCCGCACGCGGCTCGACGCGCTGCGCGGCACCGAGCGGGTGCCGGGCGCCGACCGCGCCCTGCTGCAGCGCGCGCGCCGCGCGGCGCTCGATCTCGAGCAGCGGCTGGCGGCGAATACGGGCACCCCTCGCGCCGCTGGCGGTGGAGAGGGATCCCGCGCGCCGCTGGCGCGTCACCGCGCCGCGGGGTCTGCCGCGCCCGCGCAACGCCGCGATGTCGCTCCCGGCGTGCTGCTCGCCTTCGCCTACCCTGACCGCATCGGCCTGCGCCGTGCCGGCGGCGCGGGACGCTTCACTCTCGCCAACGGCCGCGGCGCGCTGTTCGCGCTTCCCGAGACGCTCGCGCGTCAGGAGCTGATCGTGGCCGTGGACCTCGACGATCGCGAGCGCGACGCGCGCATCCTGCTCGCCGCACCGCTCGCCCGCGCCGAGCTGCTCGAGCACTTCGCCGACCGCCTGGTCGAGCGCGAGTCGGTCGAGTGGAGCTCACGCGCGCAGGCGGTGCTGGCGCGGCGCACGCTCGCGCTCGATGCGCTCGTGCTCGAGGAGAAGCCGCTCGTCGAGGTTCCCGCCGACGCCGCGCGCGCCGCCATGCTCCAGGGAGTGCGTGAGCTTGGGGTCGCGGCGCTTCCCTGGGACCGCGCCGCGCGCGATCTGCAGGCGCGCATGGAGTTCGTGCGTCGCTCCCGGGGCGAGGCACCAGCGCCGCCGCCGTGGCCGGCGGTGTCCGACGCCGCATTGCTCGAGTCGCTCGAGGTCTGGCTGGGCCCCTGGCTCGAGGGCGTCACGCGTCGCGAGCACCTTGCGCGGGTGCCGCTGGCGCAAGCGCTGCACGCGCAGCTCACGGCCGCGCAGCAGCGCGAGCTGTCCGAATGGGCACCGACGCACCTGCGCATGCCGAGCGGCGCGCAGCTGCGCGTCGACTACCTGGACGACAACGCGCCGCTCGTGTCGCTGCGGCTGCAGGAGGCGTTCGGACTCGACGCCACGCCGTACCTCGGCCGTGCCAGGGTG
>DATIZW010000299.1:0-3145 GCA_035516875.1 Steroidobacteraceae bacterium | reverse complement strand
GAGCGCGCCCGCGCCGAGCGGCGTGCGCAGGCGGTCGGACCGACGGGCCTCAAGGCGGAGATCGCCGACCGCAAGCTCCCCGTGTCGGTCTACTGGGTGGACCTGACTCCGCCGCCGGGCATCAGTGCCGTGCCGCTCCAGGACCTGTTCGCACAGGGCGTGAGCTCCCGCGTCGCCGTGCAGCCGTGTCCGCCTCCTGCCGCGACGACCCCACGCGCACCCACATCGGCGCCCCCCGCGACCGGTACCGCGACCGCGACGAGTCCGGCAGCGCCCACGCGCGAGCCGGCAACGGCGAGCAATCCGCCGCCGCCGACGGGCGGGCCACCGAACCTGCCCTGAGGCTGCGGAGGGCCTGCCCCGGGGAGTGGTGGGCGAGGTGGTGCCGCCGGTCTGGATCGAACAGACGACCTGCCGCTTACAAGGCGGCTGCTCTACCACTGAGCTACGGCGGCGATAACTTTCCATTGTACGCCGCTTCGCCGATCCTCCGGATGCTCGTACCGAGGCGTTCGGAGCCGTTGGAGAATGGTGACGGATTCAGCAAGAATCACGCTATCGTGTGTTGGTTCGAGCTTCGACGCCAGCTCGCCTACAAGCTTGCGCTGATGGCCCGTTGTGCCGCGCGAGCGTAGAGAGGACGCCATGCCGACAATACTCATCACCGGTGCGAACCGCGGATTGGGACTGGAGTTCACCCGCCAGTACCTGGCGGAGGGCTACACGGTCATTGCCGCTTGCCGGACTCCGCACACGGCGCAGGCACTGCAGCAGCTCGAGCGCGACTCCCGCGGCGCTGTGACCCTGCTCGAGGTCGACGTCGCCGACGGCGCGAGTGTGAAGCGCGCAGCATCACGCCTGCCCGGGGCCACGATCGATGTTCTCGTCAACTGCGCCGGCCTCATCGGCGCCCACGGACAAACCATCGGTTCGCTCGATTACGACGACTGGATGCGGGTTCTCGGGGTCAACCTCATGGGCCCGGCGCGCATGTGCGAGGCATTTCTCGAGCAGGTGGCGCGAAGTCAGCGGCGACTCATCGTGACGATCACGAGCGGGATGGGATCGCTCGCCGACAACACCTCCGGCGGCTCCATTCCCTATCGAACGTCGAAAGCGGCGGTCAACATGCTGATGCGCAGCGCCGCGCTCGATCTCAAGCCACGCGGGATTACCTGCGTCGTGCTCAATCCCGGCTGGGTCAAGACCGACATGGGCGGGCCGAACGCAAAGCTCGCACCCGAGGAGAGTGTCGGCGCCATGCGACGCCTCATCGCGAAGCTCGGCCCGAAAGACTCCGGCCGCTTCTACAACTACGACGGCCGCGAGTATCCATGGTGATGCGCCGCTGAACGGAGCGTCGACCAATGTGACCGGCGGCGCCCGCAGGCCGTGGGAGCCTAAGGTCGCAGCTGGGCCTCGAGAGCCGCGACGCTTCCCGCAGCCAGCGGCGTGCCACCGAGCTTTGCCGCATGCAGCGCGGCTCCGGCGTCCGGCGGAAGTCGGGCGGCGACGAAGGAGTATTTGCGTGAGCGGCTCGCCAGCGACGCCTCGAGCGGCGCGAGCAGCAGGTCACGCAACTGGAAAAGGCTCCCCGAGTACGACACCGGCAGCTGCATCTCGCCCGGCACGCGCAGCCGCGCGCGCACGGCGTCGACGATGTCTGTGAGCTCCGCGGCCGCCTGTGCGAACAGCGCGCGCGCCGCTGCATCGCCGGCGCTCGCCGCCTCGGCGACCACTTTGGACAACTGGGCGAACTGACTGCGCTGCATGACGTTCTTGCCGTAGACAGCCGCGCACAGGTCGAGGTCCTCCTGCAGGGTGAAGTGGTGTCGCACCCGCTCGTACAGCACGCCACGCACCGAGCGGCCGTCGCTCATGCGCGAGAACAACCGCAATCCCTCGCGCGCCAGCCAGTAGGCCGAGCCCTCGTCGCTGAACAACTCGCCCCAGCCGCCGGCGCGCGCGCTGCGACCGGCGTACTCACCGTAGGCGATGGAGCCCGTGCCGGCCACGATGTTGATGCCATCGCCGCCGGCCAGCGCGCCCGCCCAGCCGCACACCACGTCGTTGCCGCAGCGGTAGCGTCCGGCCGGGAGCACGGCGCAGGGCGCGGCGTCGAGCGTCGAGAGGAGCGAGCGATCCTCGCCGTAACCGGGCAGCCCGAGGAACGCAAAGGTCAGATCGGTCGCCGCGGTGCCGCCCTGCTTGAGCGTATGGGCGATGCCGCGCGCCAGCATTGCCCGCAGTGCCTCGAGCCCGGTCTCGAGGTAGTACGCCGGTCCCTCGTTGTGCGAGGCGAGAACCTTCCCGGCTTCGTCGATGAGCAGGAAGCGAGTCTTACTGCCGCCGCCGTCGACGCCGAGATAGGTTCTCACCGCGCGCCGCCATAGGGGTAAATGGAGACGCCCTGTACCACGCGGTTCACCGTGCCTGCGGCGTTCGGGCTGTCGGGCGTAAGGCCGAGCGACAGCGAGCGCAGCATGGCGAGCGCCTGCGCGAACACCACGTAGGGAAGGCACAGCTCGAGGTCCGTCAGCGGCTCGGCCGGCGTGCCGGCAGCCCCATCCGCGCCGCCGGCTGCTCCGTCCTCCGCGAGCACCAGCGTGTCGGAGTGCTCGGGGAGGTGCATGCGATTCGTGAGCGCGATCACCCGTCCCGCCACCGCATCCCGACGCAGCTCGGCGAGGAGATCGAGGTCGTAGCGGCGGGTGTACGCGTCGTTGCTGAGGAACGCCACCACCAGGGTGCTGCCGTCGAGAACCGTCTTCGGCCCGTGGCGGAAGCCGAGCGGCGCCTCTCCGACGGACACCACCTTCCCGTCCGTCAGCTCGAGCATCTTGAGTGCCGCCTCTCGCGCAAGGCCCTTGAGCTCACTGCTGCCGAGGTACACGACGCGCTCGAACTGAGCGCGCACCAGACTGGTGAGCTCCGCCACGCACGACGCCAGGACATGCGCGCCGAGACGGGCCAGGCGGGCAGCACGGGTGCCGTCCGCGCTGACTAACCGCAACGCCACCGCCGCGGCGAGCAGCATCCCGCTGAAGCTCGAGGTCATGGCGAAGCTCTGGTCGTTACAGGCCTCCGGCAGCAGCACCGCGTACGCGCTACGCGCGGAGCTGGCGCGTCGGTACAGCTCGCCGTG
>DATIZW010000298.1:0-2361 GCA_035516875.1 Steroidobacteraceae bacterium | reverse complement strand
CGTTGCGCGAGCCCGGTGGCGGTGCGCTCCTCCTCGGGCAGCACGCCGCGCACGCTCGCACCCACCATGTGTGGCCCGGCGGCGAACATCGCCTCGCTGGCGATATAGGGTACCGCCGCCGCGACGCCCGGCTGGCGCCGCAGCTGCGCCTGAAGCGTGCGCCAGTCGCTCATCGGTCCCGAGAGTCCCATGATGGTGGCGTGCGAGGTGACCGCGAGGATGCGGTTGCGCAGCTCGCGCTCGAAGCCATTCATCACCGACAGCACCACGATCAGTGTCGCCACCCCGAGCATCAGGCCGCACACCGACATCAGCGCAACGAATGACACGAACCCGCGCCGATGCGTCGAGCGCAGGTAGCGCGTGCCGATCAGCCATTCGTAGGCGCTCATCGGCTACTCGTAGCGCAGCGCCTCGGCGGGCGCGGTGCGGGCGGCGCGGATTGCCGGGTAGACGGTGGCGAGTGCGGTCAGCGACAACGCCGCCAGCGCGATGGTGAGGACGTTGCGCCAGTGCACCTCGGAGGGAATCGCGGTGATGTAGTACACATCGGCGTCCATGATCTGGAAGCGGAAGGTCCGCTCGAGGAACGGCACGATGGTGTCGACGTTGAGCGCGAGGGTGAGCCCGAGCACCACCCCGAGCGCGACGCCGAGCCAGCCGATCACCAGGCCCTGGGTGATGAAAATGCCCATCACGCGGCGCGGCGCGGCGCCGAAGGTACGCAGGATGGCGATGTCGGTACGCTTGTCGGTGACCACCATCACCAGCATGGCGACGATGTTGAAGGCCGCAACCGCCACGATCAGCAGCAGGATGAGCGACATCATGGTCTTCTCGATGCGGATGGCGCGAAAGTAGTTGGCGTTGTCCTGTGTCCAATCGCTCACCTCGAAGCCCCGCGGCAGCCGCGCGCGCAGCCGCGCGGCCACCGCCGGGGCCGCGAGCGCGTCGTGCAGCCGCAGCTGCAGCCCCTCGCTCGCGGCGCCCGCGGCGCTCAGCGCGAGCACGTCCGCGAGATTGCCGAACATGAGCGTCGCATCGTGATCCTGCAGTCCCACCTCGAACACGCCCGCCACCGTGAGCTCGCGCAGCTTCGGCTCAGGCGTACCCGCGGCGCTCAACGTCGGCACCAGCACCGTGAGCGCGTCGCCGGGTGCGAGGCCGAGCCGCTCGGCGATCACCTCGCCCACGACGATCTTCTCCGAGCCCGGCGTCAGATCCGCGAGCCGCCCCTGGGTAATCGCGTGCGGCAGCTCGCCGAGCGCGGCGCCCGCGCTCGGGTCGATCCCGCGCAGCAGCACCGGCAGCATCTCCGGCTCGCGCACCGCGAGGGCCTGCACCTCGGCGTAGCGGGCAACATCCGCGACCCCGGGCGTGGCGCGCGCAATGCGCGCGGCGTTCTGCCAGTCGAGCGTCGCTGCGGACGCGACGCCGCTGCCCGCCCCGGTTCCGGCGTTGACGCGTACCTGGGCACTCAGCGACAGCAGCCGGTCGCGCAGCTCGCCCTCGAAACCGTTCATCACCGAGAGGATGACGATGAGCGCCGCCACCCCCACGCAGACTCCGGCGAGCGATGCCCAGGTGATGAAGGAAACGAAGAATTTGCTCGAGCGGGCGCGCACGTAGCGCAGACCCACGTAGACCGACAGGGGATGAAACATCGTCGCGATTTAACCACAGTCGGAGCCGATATCAGACCTGCGTCACAATTCCGGGTGCGTCCCGCGGGGGCGAGCTTTGACAGATTGCGCCGGTGTTATAGTGGCCGCGGGCCTTAAGGGGTGTCGCATGCAGACTCGCTTACTTGTCGCACTGCTGTGCGCTGGAGCACTCAGTGGCGCTGCAGTTGCCGAAACCATCGCGGTCAACGATCAGGTGCAGGTGCGCGAGTCGCGTACCAACGTGCCAAAGCGCGGCGAAAGCATGAGCGACGTCGAGAAGCAGTTCGGGGCTCCGGTGACCCGCCATCCGACCGTTGGCGGTGCGTCGGCGCACCAGCCGCCGATCACGCGCTGGGACTACAACGGCTTCGCCGTGATCTTCGAGCACGATCGCGTGGTCGACTCGGTCGTGACGAGCGGCTGAGCCGGCGCCTCACCTTCAGTCTTCGCAGCGCGCTCGCTCGCGCACCTCCTCCCCTCGGCGGCGGCGAGGCTGCACCGGGGACTGCGCGTCCAGTTGCCACCGATACTTCACGAAGATGTGGTAGTCTCGCGTGTAAGAGAATAATTTCCTTGGGGATCTGGTAGTGGCGGACGAGCCTTTGCGGGCCCACATCGAGGCACTGGTGCGCGCGGGAACGGTGCGCCGGAAGAGCGCTGCTGCGGAGCTTGAAGCGGAAATCCGCCGACGCGAAGA
>DATIZW010000297.1:0-13130 GCA_035516875.1 Steroidobacteraceae bacterium | reverse complement strand
TCGGCCGCACGCCCGAGAACGACGTGCAGATCGACAGCCGCTTCATCAGCCGTCATCACTGCCAGGTGATCACCACCGAGAACACGAGCGTGATCGAGGACCTGAACAGCACCAATGGCATCTATGTCAAGTCCAACCGCGTGCGCCGTCATCATCTGAACGACGGCGACGTGGTGCTGGTCGGCAAGCACGAGCTGATCTACATCGACGAGCGTGCGGTACGCACGCGCGCCCCGACCGCTGACACGGTAGCGGTGCAAAAGCTCGCGGAGCAAACGGTTACGCGCCACGGCACCCCGGCGGAAGCGCTCGCGGGCGAGGCAGCGCGGGCGGCGGCCGAGGAAGCGGACGAGGACGCCGCGGCGCCCTCCGGCTGACCCAGCGGTCGCGGCGCGCTCAGACGTCGTCGTGGGTGCCGAGCGAGTCGGGATCCGCGTACTGTGAGCGCAGCGCGCGGTAGTCGCGGCGCCGCAGCAGCACGACGAAGCCCCCCACTACGCACAGCAACCCCAGCAGTCCTGCCGTGAAGCTCAGCAGCCCGCGCGCTGCGAGCAGGTAGCTGGCGACGAGCGCACCGAGCCCGAAGATTATGTAAATCCAGGGCAGCACCTCGTACACGGGGCGGGAGAGATGCGGAGTGCGGCGCGGCATGCACGCATCCTAACGCGCCAGGCCACCCTGTTGGAATCGTGCAGTGCATCGCGGCGCGGGCGGGGCCTCGCCCGCGCACGCCACCGCCGGCCCCCCGTCAGATCACGCGCGTCGTGTCAAGCGCTGTTAAGCGAGACCCAACATCCGCGCGAGTCGTTCTAACAGGGACGGCTTCAGACCCTCTATGTGGAAGTCTGCCTGACGAGGTTTGTTGCGACGGCTCACTTCGGCCACCAGGTCGGCAGGCAGATTGAGTTTGGGGACGTCGACAGTGGCGTCTTTGGAGACCATCGGTGTTCCTTCCACAGATTCTCAAGCTTGCCCGTTGAACGGTAAGGGCTCGCAGGCCTTCCGTGCGTGTGCAGAATCACAGGATAACGAGCGTCCGTCATTATGTCGCGGGTCGACGACGGGCAGCGTCGTCGTCACTCGCCATAACGTGACCTCAGGCTGTGCCGCCGACCGTGAGTGCGTCGATCCTCAGCGTGGGCTGACCCACGCCGACCGGAACGCTCTGCCCTTCCTTGCCGCAGGTTCCGACGCCGTCGTCGAGCTTCAGATCGTTCCCCACCATGGAGACCCGCGTGAGCACATCCGGGCCGTTGCCGATGAGCGTCGCTCCCTTGAGCGGGGCGCCGATGCGGCCGTTCTCGATGGCGTAGGCCTCGCTCGCGGAGAACACGAACTTTCCGGAAGTGATGTCGACCTGACCGCCGCCGAAGTTGACCGCATAGATACCGCGTGCCACGGAGCGGATGATCTCCTCGGGCGCGTGCGGCCCCGGGCGCATGTAGGTGTTGGTCATGCGCGGCAGCGTCATGTGCGCGAACGACTCGCGCCTGCCGTTCCCGGTCGGCGGCGCGCCCATGAGGCGCGCATTCAGGCGATCCTGCATGTAGCCGCGCAGCACGCCGTTCTCGATCAGTGTGGTGCACTGCGTGGGCGTACCCTCGTCGTCGATATTGAGCGAGCCGCGCCGGCGCGAGAGCGTACCGTCGTCGACCACCGTACACTCGGGCGCTGCCACCTGCTCACCGATGCGGTTGGCGAAGGCGGAGGTTCCCTTGCGGTTGAAATCACCCTCGAGCCCGTGTCCGATCGCCTCGTGCAGCAGGATTCCCGGCCAGCCCGGGCCGAGCACCACGGTCATGGTGCCGGCGGGCGCCGGTACCGCCTCGAGATTGATCAGGGCCTGGCGCGTCGCCTCGCGTGCGAGCGCGAGCGGCCGCTCGCCCGCGACCAGCTCGGCGAGCGAGAAGCGCCCGCCGGCGCCTGCATAGCCCTGCTCGCGCCGACCGCCCTGCTCGACCAGCACCGAGACGTTGAAGCGCACCAGCGGACGCACGTCCGCGGCCAGCTCCCCGTCGCTGGTAGCGATGAGCACCACCTCGTGCACTGCCACCAGGCTGGCGGTGACGTGCACGACGCGCGGATCCACGCGTCGCGCCTCGCGGTCGACGCGCTCGAGCCACGCCACCTTCTCGGGCGTCGCCAGTGCCGCGGCCGGATCCTGCGGCAAATACAGCTGGTGTCCGCTGCGGGCGCGCCAGGCGCTCACCCGCCGCTCGCCGCCGGAGGCCGCAATGGCTCGTGCGGCGCGCGAAGCTTCGGTGAGCGCCGGCAGCACGATCTCGTCGGAGTAGGCGAAGCCGGTCTTCTCGCCGGCGAGCGCGCGCACGCCCACGCCCTGCTCGATACTCGCGCTGCCATCCTTGACGATGCCGTCCTCGAGCGACCAGGACTCCTGGTGCGCCAGCTGAAAATACAGATCGGCGAAATCCACCGAATGTGTCAGCACTTCACCGAACACCCGATCGATGCGGCGATCGTCGAGCCCGCTCGGCCGCAGAATGAGGTCGCGGGCGAGGCTCAGCGGGTCGGCAGCGCGGTCGTGGCTCATGTGAGTCCCCCGGCCGGCGGCGGCACGAAGGTGCGGTGTGCGAGCGCCGGGAAGCTCTGGCGCACGGCGCTGAGGCGGCCCACGTCCACCTCCGCCACTGCGCAGCCGCGGCCGCGCGGTACGCGCTGCAGAACCCGTCCCCAGAAATCGACGATCATGCTGTCACCGTAGGTCTCACGTCCGCCGGGATGGAAGCCGGACTGCGCCGGCGCCACAACATAACAGAGATTCTCGATCGCGCGCGCCCGCAACAGCGTCTCCCAGTGCGCGCGCCCGGTGGGACTGGTAAAGGCTGAGGGTATTGCGAGGAGCTGCGCGCCGCACGCGCTCAAGTGCCGGTACAGCTCCGGGAAGCGCACGTCGTAGCACACCGACAGGCCGAGCCTGCCGAGCGGGGTATCGAGCACCGTCGCCCGCGAGCCGGGCGTCACGTGCGCGGACTCGCGATAACTCTCCGCGCGCCCGGGAATGTCGACATCGAAAAGATGGATCTTGTCGTAGCGTGCCACCCGTCGCCCGTCACCGTCATACACCAGGCAGGCGGCCGCCACGCGCCCGTCCGGGCCGGCGGCGAGCGGCACGGTACCGCCCACGATCCACAATCGCAGCCGCTGCGCGGTGGCGGCGAGGAAGTCCTGTGCGGGACCGCTGCCGTCCGCCTCGGCGACGGCGCGCTTGTCGACATCCTTCAGTCCCATGAAGGCGAAGTTTTCCGGCAGTGCGGCGAGGCACGCGCCGCGTTCGACCGCCTCCTCCAGCAGCACGCGCGCCTGCTCGAGATTCGCCGCCACGTCCGGCCCGGAGGTCATCTGTAGCGCAGCAACCTTCATGCGCACCTCACTCCGCAGGGGTCACTAGGGGGTCGTTCCAGGTACCCCGCAAACGCAGCGTGGCACGCGCATGGCCCGCGGCCGGTTCGCCGAACAGCTCGCGCAGCGACAGCCAGGCCGCAGCCACCCGCGGCGTCGGGCCCAGTCGGCGCACCGCGGCGGGAAGCCGGTCCTCACCCCGCAGCACCCAGGCCTGCTCGTCGTAATCGGCGGCCACGAGGCCGATCCGCCCGCGCATCAGAATCTCGGCGTCCCCGTCGAAATGCAGATCCGAGGTGCTGGCCACGCCATCGCGCAGCTCGTAGTCGGCGTTGAGGCGTGTGAAACTCAGCTCCGGCTGCGCCCCATCCACTGCCTCGGCCGCATCGGCACTGCTCGCCACCAGCGCCGGGACCGAGAGCAGCGCGAACGGCTGCCCCGACCCGCCGATGCGGGTCGCGCCGTCCTCGAGCTGCATATGGAGGTGTCCGTAGAGCGTTGCAAGAGGCACGGGCGCCTGCGACGACCAACCGATCTCGCCCTCGAGGCGTGCCCGATGCGCCTCGATATCCGGGCGCAGGCCGAAAGCGGTGAGCGTGGCCGCCGCATCGGCGCTGTCGAGGCTCAGCGTCAGGTGACACGCCGTGTCCTGGCAGCGTGCGCTGGCGTACGCTCGGGTCGCCGCGCCCGAGAGACGTACGTCGGTCAACTCGAGCACATCCGCCTGCGCGGCAACCAACAGCGCGAGGCTGCCCATCGGGTGGCCCCGCCAGTGAAGATCGTCAACGACAACCTCTGCGGCGGGCGCGAGTGCCCGGCCGAGCGCGGCAGCGAGCATCGCGTCGGCGGGCTGCGAGATGTTGAAAGTGGCCAGGTGCACCCTGGCGGGACGAGCATCGCCCGGTCCCGGCCAGCGCACCCTGGCGGAGAATCCTTCCGACTCGAGCTCGAAACCGCCGGCACCATGTGCGGCGTCTGCGACCACGCTCGCCTCCGGGTAAGCACGCGCACCGACGAGCAGCTGCCCGGCCGTCACGCGCGCGCGCAGCAGCGGCAACGCGGCATCACGGCCGGCTTCGCGCCACAGCGCGAGACAGGCGGGAAGATCGAGACGGCTCAGGCGTCCGTCGAGCAGCACGGCCGCATCCGCGGGCAGTGCCGGCGCGGTGGCGGCAAGCCGCACGGCGCCGCGCTCGATACGCCAGGTGTCGCCGCTGCGCGTGAGCGCTGCGACCGCGCGCAGCCGATCGCCGAGACTCACGTGCAATTGCCCACCATCGCTCCCCGCCTGCATCTCGACGTGCACCGGCAAGGCCGCCGCGGCGGCCTTGGCGAACGGCTCGGGCAGGCGGCTCGCGACACCGAGCAGGCTCGAGTCCGCGTGCAGCTCCCAGCCGCTGCTGTGCGCATCCGCGCCGCCGCTCAGCGTGAGCAGCGCACTCCATTCGGCATTGCCCGCGAGCTGCGCGTTGTCGGCATTGCCTCCCGCAGCCTCCACGGCACGCCGCGCATCCGTGAGGCCGCGAGCGGAGATCGTGAGCGTCGTGATCTCGTGTTCGCGGCGTTCCGCGACACCGAGGCTGACTGGGCCGCCGAGCCACTCCCCGATCAGTGTCGAGCGCTGCAGATGCCCCGCCGCAAAGCCGAGCGTGCCATGCAGGGCCTCGATCGGCGGCAAGCCCGCCACCGGCCGCAGCGTCCCGCCATCGAGCAGCGCGGCCACGCGCACCCGCGGCGGCGCACGGGCAACGCGCCCGGCGCTCGCGTGAGGGATACTGGCCTCGACGTCGATGAAGGTGTCGCCGCGCAGGTCGATATCGCCGAGCGCGGGAGCCCAGGCCACGAGGCGCGGATGGCTGCGCAGCCACTCGAGTGCCTGTTGCGCACTCCCGGTGAGGCGTCCGGCAAAGCGCAACGCGTGCGCGGGGCGAGCGTCCCAATCGAGGCTCGCATCACTCAAGCGGAAAGTCCCGTTGCGGGCACCGGCGACGATGGCGTGAAGGCGCGGCCCGCGCCAGCCGACGTGCGCCTCGATGTCGTCGGCGCCGGGCCAGTCATCGTGCGCTGCGAGGCTCGCGTCGCGCAGCGTGAGTGCGCCGGTGAATTGACCGCCGGCGCCGCTCCAGGGGAAGGCGCCACCGAGCGGCCCCCGCCAGCTGAGCTCGCCGCTCTCGATCCGACCCGAGGTCAGCTGCGCGGCCGCCCCGAGCGTCTGCAGTGCGCGCGGCCCGAGGAGAGCGGTGAGCACGGCGACATCGCCGTCCTTGAGCGATGCGCGCATGTCCACGTGCTGCGGGCTGCCGGCGATGGCGCCATCGAGCGCGCCGCGCACCGCGACGCTCATCGCCCCGCGGCGCACCTCGAGGTCGTCGGCGCTGAGGCGCCAGGCGGTGCCGGCCGCGGTAACGCTGAGGCGCGCACCGACCTCGAGTTGGTCGAGCACGAACGGCTGGGCACGCGCAACCGCGAGCTGCGCGCCGTGTCCCTGCAGATCCGCGGCGAGGCTGCCATCGACGCCCGAGACGTGCGCGCTCAGCCCGCTGAGGCGGACCTCCCCCGAGGCGCTGGCCACCGTCAGGTCCTCGAGATCCGCGAAGGTGACGAGGCGCGCACCCGCGGGCCGCTGGGCGCTCCAGTCGAAGCTCAGCTCACGCGCCCGCCCGCCGAAGGCCACCTCCGCGAGGGCCGGCTCGGGGGCGCACCAGCGCGCGATGGCCGCGAGCACTGCCACCGGCGCGTACTGCACTCGGCCGTAAGCCCTCCCTCGCTCGGCCTCGGCTTCGAGCGTGATGCGGGCCGGCGCGGACGCTGCGGTGGACGCACCTCCAGGCGCCGTCGCCGCTGCGCTCTGCGCGGCAGCGGCTACCTCCGACGGGGGGGCGGTGAGCTCGAGCGAGTCCGCGGTGAAGTGCCACTGGCGGCCACGGCGTGCGAGCTGCCAGCTGCCACTCACGCGCTCGAGGGCGAGCGCGCCCGCCCCGGGAGCAGCGGCCGGCCATTCGAGGCCTTCGGCGCTGAGCCGACCGTTGACACTCGCCACGCGCCCGGCGCTGAACTGCGCCAGCAGCTCGAGGTTGCCGCTGCCGGCCTGTGGCAGGTAGCGTGCGACCTCGAGTCCCGCCGCGAGGTCGCGCCAGCCGGCAAAGGCGAGACGCTGCCCCTCGAAGCGCAGCGTGCCGCGAGCGAGTTCCGGCAGCGCCGGGTCGCCGTGCATCTGCAGGGTGAGGCGCGCGCCGGCTCCCAGGGGCTCCGGCAACGCCACCAGCGCGTCGGCGCTCCATTCGGCGCCGAGCCGCTGCAATCGCGCATGGCGGATGCTGAGCGTCAGCGGACGCGTGCGGCTCCCGGTGAGCGCGCGCAAGGAACCGCCGTCGATGTCGATCTGACCGCCGCGCCAGCGCGCGAGAACGCGCACGCCGGTGCTCAGAACCTCCGGCCGCATGTCTCCCGACGCCCGCGCGAACCGTGCCGGAGCGGGGGGAGCGACTGCGAGGTCGATGTCGGGACTATCGAGCGTAATGCGCCGTGCCTCGAAGCGGCCGCTGCGCACGATGCTCCAGGCGTCGAGGGCCACGATGAGCCGCGGCGCGCGCAGCAGCACGGCGCCCCCCGGCTCACCGAGCTCGACGGCGTGGAACACGGCCTCCGGACCGTACCAGCCCCAGCGCAGCGACAGTTCGCTGAAGCGCACCGCGAGACCGGTCTCGTGGCGGATGAGGTTCTCGAGCGCGGCGCGGTGCTGCGGTACGCGCGCCGCGGCCAGCTCGTATGCGAGCCATATCAGGGCGCCGAGCATCAGCGCACTGCCAAGCGAAATGAGCGCCGCCCGCGCCGCTTGCGCTGGTGCGCCGGCGCCGTCCCGGTCGGCGGCCGGACCCGTTGCAGGCCCGGCAGCAGGCTCTGCTGGCGTTACACCCACGCTGATCACCTAAACGAGTACGACGTCGTACTGATCTACGCCGTAGAGGGCCTCGACCTGCAGGCGGATCGGCCGCCCGACCTGGGCCTCGAGCTCGCCGAGCGTGGCGGACTCCTCGTCCAGGAGGCGATCCACGACGTCCTGATGAGCCAGTATCAGCAGCTCACGGCTGGCAAACTGTCGGCTCTGTCGCACAATCTCCCGAAAGATCTCGTTGCACACCGTTTCCGGCGTGCGCACGAAGCCGCGCCCCTCGCAGCTTGGACACGGTTCACACAGCAGGTGTTCCAGGCTCTCGCGGGTGCGCTTGCGGGTCATCTCGACGAGCCCGAGCGGCGAGAGGCTGACGATATGCGTCTGGGCCCGATCGGGCGCGAGTGCGCGCTCGAGCGCGGCGAGCACGGCGCGGCGGTGAGGCTCGTCGCGCATGTCGATGAAATCGATGATGATGATGCCGCCGAGATTTCGCAGCCGCAGCTGTCGGGCGATGCTTACGGTCGCCTCCAGATTGGTGCGAAAGATGGTCTCCTCGAGGGTACGGTGCCCCACGTAAGCACCGGTGTTCACGTCGATGGTCGTCATCGCCTCGGTCTGGTCGATCACCAGATGCCCGCCCGACTTCAGCGGTACCTTGCGATCGAGCGCCTTTGCGATCTCCTCCTCGACACCGTTCAGATCGAATATCGGGCGCGGGCCGGTATACAACTCGACGACCGGCACGGCCTCGGGCATGAACGCCGCGGCGAACTCGCGCATGCGTGCGTGCTCGCGCGCCGAGTCGACCAGCACGCGGCTCACGCCGCGCGAGAGCTCATCGCGCAGCACGCGCAAGCTGAGCGGCAGGTCCTCGTGCACCACGGTGCCCGGCGGCACCTCCGCGGCGCGCGCGCGCACGTGCTCCCAGAGCCGCGCCAGGTAGGTCATGTCCTCGCGCAGGCTCTCTGCGGACGCGCCCTGTGCGGCGGTGCGCACGATGTAGCCGCCGGCCGCGGCGTCGGTCAGCAGCTCCCCGAGGAGCGACTTCAGCCGCGTGCGCTCGACCTCGTCCTCGATGCGCGCCGAGACGCCGATCGCCTCGCCGCGCGGCATGTACACCAGGTAACGCGAAGGCAGCGCGATGAAGGTGGTGAGGCGCGCCCCCTTGGTACCGATCGGATCCTTGATGACCTGCACGAGGATGTCGTCGCCGCAGTTCACCAGGCGGCGGATATCCTCCACCGGCGGCAGGCTCGCTGCGCCGTTGGCCAGCGTGTCGTCGGAGCTGCTGTGCACGATGTCGGCGGCGTGCAGGAACGCGGTGCGCTCGAGGCCGATCTCGACGAACGCCGCCTGCATGCCCGGCAGCACCCGCGACACGCGCCCCTTGTACAGGTTGCTCACCAGGCCGCGGCGGCTGGTGCGCTCGATGTGCAGCTCCTGCACGACGCCGTTCTCGAGAATCGCGGCGCGCGTCTCGCGCGGAGCCACGTTGACCAGGATCTCGACGCTCACCGGGCGACTCCGTCCGCCGCCTCGCCCTGCCAGCAGCCGACGCCGGCCGCATCGAGCAGCTGCGCAGTCTCGAACAGCGGCAGGCCCATCACTCCCGAGTAGCTGCCGCTCAGGTGCTCGATGAACACCGCGCCACGCCCCTGCACTGCGTAGCCGCCGGCCTTGTCACGCGGCTCACCGGTGCGCCAGTAGGCGGCGCATTCCTCGCGACTCAGGCGGCGAAAGCGCACCTCGCTGGCGCTCAAGCGGAAGGCGACGCCGTCATCGGTCGCGAGCGCCACCGCCGTCAGCACCTGATGGCTGCGCCCCGAGAGCCGCCGCAGCATGGCGACCGCCTCCGCCTCGTCGCTCGGCTTGCCGCAGATCAGTCCGTCGACCACCACGGTGGTATCGGCGGCGAGCACCGGCAGCTGCCCGCCGCGCCCGTGCACGGCGAGCGCCTTGGCACGCGCCATACGGACCACGTAGTCGGCGGCGCCCTCCGCGGACCGCACCGCCTCGTCGATGTGTGCGGCACTCACCACGTGCGGAACGCCGATTTGCCAGAGCAGCTCGCGCCGGCGCGGCGACATGGAGGCGAGACACAGGAGCGGTGCCATGGCGGACCTGCGGTGGCATCAGTCGCGATGATACGGATGATGCGTGAGTATGGTATGTGCGCGGTAGAGCTGCTCGCTCAGCAGCACCCGCGCCAGCGCGTGCGGCAGTGTGAGACGCGACAGCGCCAGGGTGAAGTCGCTGCGCGCGAGCACCTCGCGCGCGAGACCGTCGGCGCCGCCGAGCAGAAACGCCAGATCCTGCGCCTCACCGATGCGCGTGCCGAGCCAGGCGGCCAGCTCGCGCGTGCTGAGCTGCCTGCCGCGCTCGTCGAGGGCGATGACATGATCGGCGGGCGCGACGGCACCGAGCAGCCGCCGGCCTTCGGTGAGGATCGCCCGCTGCGCGGCGCCGCCGCGACGTGTGCCGGGCTCGATCTCGGTGAGCGCCACTGGGAAGCGCGGCTTGAGCCGCGTCAGATAGTCATCGCAGGCGCTGCGTACCCAGGCAGGCATGCGCGTGCCCACGGCGATCACGCGCACCCGCATCGCTGCGGCTTACCGCGAGGTGCGCCGCCGCCGTACTGCCGCACGCGCGACCGCAGGCGTAGCGACCGCAGGCAATGCCTCCTCGCCACTGTCCCACAAGCGCTCGAGCCCGTAGAACTCGCGCACGCGCGGCAACATCACATGCACCAACACGTCCTGCAGGTCGACGAGCACCCATTCCCCGTCGCGCTCGCCCTCGGTGCCGAGCGGGCGGAAACCGGCCGCCTTCGCCTTCTCCACCACACGCTCGGCGATCGAGCGCACGTGCCGGTCGGAATTGCCGGAAGCGATCACCATGGTGTCGACGATATCGGTGAGGCTCCGCACATCCAGCACCCTGACATTCACGGCTTTCATGTCATCGAGCGCGGTCGTCACGGCGAGTTGCAAGGGCGAGGCGCGCTCCTCCGCTGGGCGCAGGCGTGTGCGGGTGGTCATGTGCTTAAGTGGGTTCTCCTGTAGCGGCTCTCACGGGGCCCGCGGATCGTGCCGTGCAGCATAGCACCTCGTCTCGAGAATGATCTGCCTCACCGGGTCGGGAACGAGGTAGCGCGGATCGCGCCCGGCGATGATGAGCGCACGCAGCTCGGTGGACGAGATCTCGAGCTGCGTCACCGCACGCACGTACACCCGCCCGTCGAGCTCCTCGTGCAGCGTACGGATCGTGCCGGTGCCGTGATCGACCATGACCTCGCCCAGGGGACCGGTCGTCGGAGCGTGCCAGCCGGGCCGGTAGGCGACCACGATGTGTGCCAGCGTCAGCAATTCCCGCCAGCGGTGCCAGTTTGGGAGCCCGAGGAATGCATCCATCCCCAGCAGCAGGCACAGTGGCGTCTGCGGGTACTCGCGCCGCAGCTCCGTGAGCGTGTCCACCGAGTACGAGAGACCGCTGCGACGAACTTCGCGGTCGTCCACCACGAAACCGGGCTGATCGGCCACGGCTGCCTGCACCATCTTCAGCCGCAACTCGGCGCTCGCATACAGCCGGTCACGGTGCGGCGGGCTGCCGGTCGGCAGGAAACGCACTTCCGCGAGCTGCAGCTCCTGCCACAGCTCGAACGCCGTGCGCAGATGCCCGCAGTGGATCGGGTCGAAGGTTCCGCCGAAGACGCCGATCGGTTTCACGTCGCGACTACGAGGCCCGCGCCTGCGGTGCCGGTGGCTGAGCGAGGGCGGGCACGGCGCACAACTCGCACGCGAGCAGCGCCATCTCATCCCAGGCGTCACCGCCGAGCCGACCCTTGATCATGCGGTCGGCGCGCTCGGCACGTGCCACCAGCGCCGCAAACGACAGGCGGGACGCGCGACGCACCGCCTGAGCGAGCGCGGCGCTGCGGCGCTGCCAGGCCGGGGCTGGGGCAGCACCCGCGCGCGCGTTCCAAACGTCACGCAGTCCCCGCACGAGCGCCCACAGCACGAGCGTCGCCTCCGCGCCTTCCGCACGCAGCCCCGCGAGCATGCGCAGGGCGCGCGCCGCATCGCCGGCGAGCACCGCCTCGCCGAGCTGATACACGTCGAAGCGTGCGCTGTCCGCAACGCTCGCGAGCACAACCTCCGTCGTCACGTTGCGCGACGGTGCGAGCAGCGTGAGCTTCGCCAGCTCCTGCTGGGCGGCGAGCAGGTTCCCCTCGATACGTGATGCGAGGAGCGCCAGCGCCTCGGTCTCCGCCTCGAGCCCGAGAGCACGGCAGCGGTTTCGTAGCCAGGGGACCAGCCGCTGCGCGTCCACCGGCCACACCTGGACCCACGCGCCACGGGTCTCGGCGGCCCGCACCCATTCGGCACCCTGCGCCTCGCGGTCCAGGCGCGGCGTCAGAATGAGGAACAGCGTGTCGGGGTCGCGCGAGCCGAGCAGCGCCACGAGCGCGGCATTGCCTGCCGACCCCGGCCGGCCGGTGCCGAGACGGATCTCGAGCATGCGTCGCGCGCCGAACAGCGACAGGCTCGCGGCCGAGCCGCGCACCGCATCCCAATCGCCGGCGCGCTCGATGAAGTGCACCTCGCGCTCGCTGAAGCCCGCGGCGCGGGCGCGTGCACGCACGGCATCGGCCGCCTCACCGCAAAGCAGCGGCTCATCCCCGGAGATCAGATACGCCGGCAGCAGCCGCTCCGCCAGGTGCGTTGCGAGAGAGTCGGACGTGAGCTTCAAGTGACCTCGATCGCCTCCGGCAGCCCATGCCTCACCGGCACGGAGCGCGGCAGCGTTCCGGCGGGGCCGCGGGCCCATTATCAACCATAAGGTGGCCGCGGTCAGTTGCGGCCGTTGCGGGCCGGCCCGGGCTGGGGTTTTGCTGCGCCGTGGCGCGGCAGTCGGGCCCGGGCCCTAAAAGCTCTTGCCGATCCCGACGTATATGGCGTGCGGCATGGACGTGACCGCGGTCGGTGTGCAGCTCGAGCTCGATCGCGGTCGCCTCCGGCCGCCACGTATGTTGGCGCCGTCCCGCGTCCCGCTTCAGCTTCGTGCCGGCCTCCACAGGTGCACCACCAGGGCGAGCTCAGAACTGCCAGGCCAGCCCGCCATAAAAGCCCTGCCGCGGTCCGTACTGCGAAGCGAACACACCAACGCCCGTGCCGCTGCGGATCTGGTAGATCTTGTCGAACAGGTTGATTACATCGAACCGCGCACTCAGCACGCTCGAGCCGGACAGGCGGAAGTCGTGGCTCAGGCCGAGATTGACCTGCGTGTAGCTCGGAGTGTGATCGCCGTTCGGAATCGTCGTGCCGTCGGGCAAGGTCAGATCCTGGCGCAGGCCAGTTCCGAAGAGGAAATCGGCGCTGAAACGTGTCCCCTGCCACAGATACGACACACCACCCGATGCCGCCACGCGTCCCTCGTGATCGAGGTGGATGTAGTGATCATCGACGTAGGCGAAGTCGGCCGGGTCGAAGTTGAATTCCGCCGACTCCCATTGCTTGCCGTGTGCCGCCTGAAACGACAGGTTGCCGTAGGCGGAGAAGTTGCTGACCGAGTAATTCGCAGTGAACTCCACCCCGCCGATGAGACCGTAACGATAGTTGAATGGCGTGAGGATGATCGGCGCGCCGAACTGGCCTTCATCGATCAGATGTTGCGACTGTTTGTAGAAGCTGTCGACCCCGAGCGTGAGCGCATTGTCCAGGAGCTTCTGCTGCACGCCCAGGTCGTAGTAGTTGTCGTGCTCGGCGAAAGGCGGTGTGTCCTTCAGGATGGCCGGTTCCGCGGTCGTACCGATGAACTTGCTGATGCTTGTCGTACCGATGAGCTCAAATGGCGGTGGGATGAAATACCGCGAGTA
>DATIZW010000296.1:0-3228 GCA_035516875.1 Steroidobacteraceae bacterium | reverse complement strand
ATCGAGCACGTCGAGTACAAGAGGCGGCCGCCGGGCGCGAGCAGCGCTACGACCGCGCGCAGCACCGCGAGTTGCGTGGCCCTGAATCCGCGCAGATCGGCGGCTCTGCGCAGCAGCTTGATGTCCGGATGGCGTCGGATGACCCCGGTCGATGAGCACGGGGCATCGACGAGAACGCGCTCGTAGGGGCGGCCGTCCCAGAAGGTGCGCGCGTCGCGCGCATCCCCGACGCGCAGCCGCGCGCAGCGCCCGAGGCGCCTGAGATTCTCCGACACCCGCTCGAGGCGATCCGCGTCGAGGTCGACTGCGGTCACCTCGCCCGTTCCATCGAGGAGCTCGAGCAGGTGGCCGGTCTTGCCGCCCGGCGCCGCGCACGCATCGAGCACGCGCATTCCCCGACGCACGTCGAGCAGTCGCGCGGCGAGCTGTGCGCCGGCGTCCTGCACCGACACGATGCCCCTGGCAAAGCCCGGCAGGTCCTTAACGTCTCTCGGGAGATTTAATGTTACTGCAGATGGCATCCAATGAGTCGTATATGACTCAATCGAGCTGGCAGCAAGCTGCGTTATGTAATCAGCAGCGGTGACTCGCGTCAGATCGACGCGCAGCGTCATGGGCGGATGAGCATTGTTCGCCTCGAGCACCTGCACGCCCTGCGCAGGCCACGCAGCACAGGTGCGCGCTGCGAGCCACTCGGGATGAGCCGTGCGGCCCGCCACCGTGACATCGACCGGCGCCAGGAGCGCTGCCCGCTCGGCGACGAACCGCCGCAGCACCGCATTCACCAGGCCGGTCAGTCGTGAGAACTCGAGAAGCCGTGCCGCGTCCACTGCCGCGTGGGCGGTCGCCTCCGGGGCGTTGCGTGAGTATTCGACCTGGTGAGCCGCGACGACCAGAAGCGCCCGGATCGGACCGGGAACCTCCGCCGGGCGCGGCAGCAGCCCCTCGACGGCAGGTGTGAGGCGCAAGTACCAACGCACCGTTCCAAGCGCAATGGCCCGTACGGCCGCCCCTTCGGCGCCGCCACGGTGCGCTGCCCCGGACAGTGCAGCGTCTGCCGACTGGCCACGCCCCGCGACCGCATCCACGACGCGCGCTGCCGCCGCGAGGGCGGGCGCACCCGGCGCCCAGGGTGTCCTAGCCAAGGCGGCGCCCCGCAAGGGGCAGGCTATGGGAAAGGTTACGCGCACAGACGGGGCGGCGACCTGGCCGTTGCACTTCGGTGACGGCGAGAAGTCCCGCGCCGCAACGAACCAGCATCGAATCGCCCTGAAGTCCGATGATAATGCCAGGATCGCGATTTTTAGGGTCACTTTCGGCGGAGTTCTCATCCATTCCGCACACCTCAGACGCGGGCAGGGCGCTCGCGGCGAGGATCCTGAGCTGCTCGCCCCCGAGCACGGTCTCGGCGATGGGTGCGGGGTTGAACGCACGGACCTGACGCTCTATCTGCCCCGCATCGAGCGTCCAGTCGATGCGCGCTTCCGCCTTCACGATCCGCGGCGCGTGGGTCACGCCGTGGACCGATTGCGCCGTCGCCGGCAGCGTCCCTGCCGCGACCCCGGCGAGTGCCTCCAGGAGTGCGCTGGCACCGAGCTCGGCGAGCTCGGACTGCAACGTTCCTGCGGTGTGATCGCGGCGCAGCGCGATGCGACGCTCGAGCAACACGGGGCCGGTATCGAGCCCGGCGTCCATCTGCATGATGGAGATGCCGGTCTCCGTGTCGCCCGCGAGGATCGCGCGCTGAATGGGCGCCGCGCCGCGCCAGCGCGGCAGGAGTGAAGCGTGGATGTTGAGGCAGCCGAAGCGCGGCAATGACAGCACCTCGGGCGGCAGCAGCAGCCCATAGGCGACGACCACCAGCACGTCGGGCTGCCAGGCGCGCAGCTGCGCGTGCGCACTCTCGCTGCGCAGCGTCTGCGGCTGGAAGAGCGGCAGATGATGTGTGGTGGCCGCCATCTTGACGGGGCTCGCCGTGAGCCTGCGGCCGCGGCCGCTCGGGCGATCTGGCGGTGTCAGGACCCCGATCACCTGGTGCCGGGCGCAGAGCACTGCGAGTGCCGGCAGCGCGAACTCGGGTGTCCCCGCGAAAGCGACGCGCAACGTCAGTACGCGCGCCGCGCGCTGCCCGCGGGCGCCGCCGCGCGCTCTCTGCGCTCCTTGCGCTCCTTGTCGAGCTTCTTGCGAATGCGCTCGCGCTTGAGGTCGGAGAGGTAATCGACGAAGAGTTTGCCCTCGAGATGATCCATCTCGTGCTGGATGCACACGGCGAGGATGTCGTCGAAATCCCGTTCGAAGGAGGTACCGCTGCGGTCCTGCGCGCGCAGCCGGATCTTCGCGGCCCGCTTGACCTCGTCGAAGATCCCGGGCACCGAGAGGCAGCCCTCCTCGGTGCTCGCCTCGCCTTCGCGGGTCAGGATCTCGGGATTGACGAGCACCAGCGGCTCGTTGTGCTCCTTCGAGATGTCGATGACGATCACCCGCTGGTGCACGTCGACCTGGGTCGCCGCCAGGCC
Organism: Steroidobacteraceae bacterium; assembly: GCA_035516875.1. Taxonomy (GTDB): domain Bacteria; phylum Pseudomonadota; class Gammaproteobacteria; order Steroidobacterales; family Steroidobacteraceae; genus 13-2-20CM-66-19. Next base: position 712 of record DATIZW010000296.1, on the reverse strand, counting down.
GATGCCGGGGGCGGCGTACATGCTCTCGAGCATATCGTCGATGAGGCTACCGAGCGCCTCGTCGAAGGCCGTGACGGGCCTGGCCCGCGTGCGCAGCCGGGGGTCGGGAAACTCCAGAATCGTTCGTAAGGCCATGGGCTCGATATGGGGGCTCAGGTCGCCGTGATCCAGCGCACAAAGTTGACATTAAATCGTGTGCCGGCCGGGCGCCGTGCCAGTATAACGCCTAGAATCTGCGGCGCAGGGCTGGTCCAACCTCGCCGAAAGAGGAGTGGAGGATGGTCTCGAATCAAGTACTTGGCGCTCGCCTCGCGGCGGGCGTGCTCATCGTGTCTCTGCTTTGCAGCTGCACCCACACGCGCAGCAGCACCGAGGCCGCACCCGCCGCGGCTTCTGCGGGCGCGGCGAGCGAAGCCACGTCAGCCACGGCAGCGCCCGCGCCTCCGGAGATGACTGCGACCGAGGCGGCGATCAGCGCCGCCGGCACGAGCGCGGCGGCCCCGGCACAGGTCACGAGCGCTCAGGTGCAACCGAATGCGCCGATGCACTACACCGTGAAGCCCGGCGACACGCTCTGGGGCATCGCGTCGATGTACCTGAAGGATCCCTGGCTGTGGCCCGAGGTGTGGGTGATCAATCCACAGGTGGCGAACCCGCACCTGATTTATCCGGGCGACACGCTGGCACTCGCGTACGGCCCAGGCGGACAACC
>DATIZW010000295.1:0-5809 GCA_035516875.1 Steroidobacteraceae bacterium | reverse complement strand
CGGGGGGCTGTGCCGGTCGACGGACCTCGATAGCGTGCACCAGCGGCTGATCCCCTACGTCGCGGCCGGCTTTCGCGCGCTGTGCGCGCGTGCCCAGCCACCGCCGCGACCCGGCAAGCGCCTGGAGCGGCGCGCGCGACCGCGCCGATGAAGTATCGCCACGGCTTTCACGCCGGCAACTTCGCCGACGTGCACAAGCACGTGGCGCTGCTCGCCCTGCTCACGGCACTGAAGCGCAAGGACAAGGGGTTCCTTTACCTCGATACCCATGCCGGCCGCGGCAGCTACGAGCTCTCGGCTGCCTCGACGGAGGCCGCCACGGGCGTCGGACGCCTTACGCAGGCACGGCATGAGTCCGAGGAGCTCCGTGCGTACGCCGCCCGGCTCGCGCAGCTGCGCTCCGCGGCTGCCCGGCCCCACCTCTACCCGGGCTCGCCTCTGCTCGCGGTGAGCGAGCTGCGACGGCAGGATCGTGCGGTGCTCATCGAGCTGCAGGGCGGGGAAGCGCATCACCTCGAGAATGCGCTGAGGGTAGTCGCGGCGACGCACGGGGAGGGTCCGCGCGTGCGCATCGAGCGCGGCGATGGCTTTGCGGCACTGCGCGCCTCCCTGCCGCCGCCCGAGCGGCGCGGCCTCACCCTCCTCGACCCGCCTTACGAGGAGACGCGGGACGACCACACGCAGGTCGCGAGCGCGCTCGCGCAAGGCTTGAGGCGCTTCCCGACCGGCGTGTTCGTCGCCTGGTACCCGATAAAGGATGAGCGCGACAGCAGTGCGTGGCGCGCCGCGTGTGCCGGGGCGCTGCACGCGGCGGTGCTCTCGAGCGAGCTGTGGTTGTATCCGCGTGACTCGCGGGTGGCGCTGAACGGTTCGGGGCTTCTCATCGTCAACCCGCCGTGGCGCACCCTGGAGCGCATGCAGGTCTGGCTGCCCGAGCTCGAGGCGTGTCTCGCGGTGGGCAGCGGCGCAGGCAGCCGCGCACAGATGCTGTCACAATCTGCCGCATGAGTCCCGCGGCGGACCAGTACGGCGTCTTCGGCCACCCGGTCGGGCATAGCCTCTCGCCGTTCATCCATGGCATGTTCGCCCGCGAGACCGGCCAGGAGATGAGCTACCGCGCCTACGACGTCGTGTCGGAGGAGTTCGTCGTGCGGGTGCGCGAGTTCTTCGAGCGGGACGGTCGCGGGCTGAACATCACCCTGCCGCACAAGATCGCCGCCGTGGAGGTCGCCCACGAGCTCACCGAGCGCGCCGCTCACGCCGCGGCGGTCAATACGCTCGCGCTGCGTGAGGAAGGCATCCTCGGCGACAACACCGACGGGGCGGGACTGGTACGCGACTTGTGCGACAACCTCGGCATCGTGATCACCAACCGCCAGCTCCTCGTCCTCGGCGCCGGCGGCGCCACCCGCGGGATCCTTGCGCCGTTGCTCGCCCTCGAGCCCGCGGCGCTGGTGATCGCCAACCGCACGGCTGAGCGCGCCGAGGCGCTCGCGGCAGCGTTCACCGATCTCGGTGCCACCCGTGGCGTCGGCTTCACCGACGTCGGCGACGCCCCGTTCGATCTCATCATCAATGCGACCTCCGCGAGCCTCACCGGAGACATACCGCCGATCCCGCCGAGCGCGCTCGGTCCGGACACGGTGTGTTACGACCTGGCCTACGGCCGATCCGCCACCGGGTTCGTCAGGTGGGCCGAGGATGCCGGCTGTGCACGGGCATTCCAGGGACTGGGCATGCTGGTCGAGCAGGCCGCCGAGTCGTTCTACCTGTGGCGCGGGGTGCGTCCCGACACCGCGCACGTGCTGTCGCTCCTCAGGGTGCGCACCGGCAGCACCTGAGAAGGCCGTCAGCCGCGCTCGCGGCGTCGGCACGACCGGGCACCGTTCGCAACGCCCGCGCGCCGCCCCTCAGCGCATGGTCACCAGCTCTTCGGCGGAGGTCGGATGGATCGCGACTGTGTCGTCGAAGTCTCTCTTGGTGGCCCCCATGCGCACCGCGACCGCGAACCCCTGCAGCATCTCGTCCGCGCCCTGCCCCACGACATGCAGCCCGACGACGCGCTGCTCGGGTCCGGCGGTTACCAGCTTCATCTCCGATCGCGGCTTGGCGCGGGTCATGGCGTGATAGAGCGCCACGAAGTCCGAGCGGAACACGGTGACGTTGCCTGCGCCGTAGCGCTCGCGCGCCGCCGCTTCGGTGAGCCCCACGGTGCCGATCGGGGGGCGGCCGAAGATCACGGTGGGAATGTTCTCGTAATCGAGGTGTCGCCCGGTGTGTCCGCCGAACAGCCGGTCCGACAAGCGCCGACCGGCGGCGATCGCCACCGGGGTGAGCTGCGCGCGCCCGGTCACGTCGCCGACGGCGTAGACCCCGGGGGTGCTGGTCGCCTGGTAGAGATCGGTGGCGATGTAGCGCTCGGCATCGAGCTGCACGTCGGCCTTGTCGAGCGCGAGATCCGCGACCCGCGCCTCGCGCCCGATCGCCCAGAGCACGCAGTCGAAGGGTCCGAGGCGACGGCCGTCGCCGGCGTGGAGCTCGAGCGCACCGTGGGCGCCGCGCACCAGCGCCGCGAGCGCGACGCCGGTCGCGACCACCACACCCTCCTCGCTCAGGATCCTGAGGATGGTCTCCCCCAGCATGGGGTCGAACGTCCGCAGCGCGCTCTCGCCGCGCAGCACCAGCGTCGTCTGCGAGCCGAGACCGGCGAAGATCCCCGCCAGCTCGATGCCGATGTAGCTGCTGCCGACGACCGCGACGCGCGCCGGCCGCTCCGTGAGCTCGAAGAAACCGTCGGAGGTGATGCCGTTATCCGCCCCCGGGATCTGCGGCAGGCGCGGGCGGCCGCCGGTGGCGACGATGATGTGAGCGGCGCTCAGGGTGCGGTCGCCGACCCGCACGGTGTGGGCGGCGGTGAAGGCCGCGTGGCCGCGTAGCACCTCGACGTTGCGCTTTGCCAGGTTCGCGGCGTAGAGCGCGTTCAGCCGTTCGACGTAGGCGTCGCGCTTGTGCTTGAGTGAGCGCCAGTCGACGCTGCCCGCCGTGACGCTGAAGCCGTAATCGACCGCATCGTGCAGCGCGCTGCCGAGCTCCGCCGCGTTCCACATGATCTTCTTCGGCACGCAGCCGACGTTCACGCAGGTGCCGCCGAGAGGCCCGGGCTCGGCGAGCGCCACGCGCGCACCGTACTCGGCGGCGCGCTGGGCCGCGGCGAGCCCGCCGCTGCCGCCACCGATCACCACCAGGTCGTACTTTTCGCTCATGACACCCCCGCGGAACCGCGCATACTTACATCATGTTACGCGAGGGCTCATGTTATGTGAGGGCGCGCCACTGCGCCCGGGATGCCGCGCACCCGCCAGCGCGCGCGGGCCGCTACAATGGCGAGCGTTCCACCGGACGAGACCGCATGGACAATCCCTTACTTGCCCCGGAGCCGCTGCCCGCCTTCATGCGGATACGTCCCGAGCACGTGGAAGGTGCGCTGCGTGAGGTGCTGGACGCCAACCGCACGCGCATCGGCGAGCTCGCGACGCTCGAGCGCCCGACCTTCGCCACCCTCATCGAGCCGCTCGAGGAGCTGCATCACCGCATCTCGCGCACCTGGTCGCCGGTCAGCCACCTGAACGCGGTGCTGAACTCCGACGCGCTGCGCGAGAGCTACAACGCCTGTCTGCCGCTGCTGTCGGCGTACCACACCGATCTTGCACAGAGCGAGCCGCTGTACCGGGCCTATCACGCCATCCTCGAGCAGCAGGGCGCGGCGCTCGCTCCCGTGCAGCGCCATCTCATCGAGCACGCGGTGCGCGACTTCCGCCTCGCGGGCGTCGGCTTGCCGGCCGAGCGCAAGGAGCGCTTCAAGACCGCGATGCTCGAGCTGGCGCAACTGCAGGCCAAGTTCGAGGAGAACGTGCTCGACGCCACCAACAGCTGGACCCGTCATGTCACCGACGCCGCCGAGCTACGTGGCCTCAACGAGATGCTGATCGAGCAGGCGCGCCGGCGCGCCGCGGACGAGCGGCTGCCGGGCTGGCTGCTGGCGCTCGACCAGCCGACCTACGTGGCGGTGGTGACGGATGCGGAATCGCCGCAGCTGCGCCGCGCGTTCTACGAGGCATGGACTACGCGTGCCTCGGACCGCGGGCCCAACGCCGGCCGCTGGAACAACGCCACGGTGATGGAGGAGATCCTGCAGCGCCGGCACGCGGCGGCCCAGCTGCTCGATTTCCCGAACTATGCGCAGTACGCGCTCGCGACGCGCATGGCGCACAGCGTGCCTGAGGTGTTGAGCTTCCTGCACGAGCTCGCCGCGGCCGCCCGCGGTGCAGCCCAGGCGGAGTTCGCCGAGCTCGAAAGCTTCGCCGGTCAGCCGCTCGCTGCGTGGGACGTCGCCTTCTACGCCGAACGGCTGCAGCGCGAGCGCTTCAGCGTCTCCCAGGAGGAGCTGCGGCCGTACTTTCCGCTGCCGCGGGTGCTCAGCGGGCTGTTCGGGGTCGCCGAGCGGCTGTTCGCGGTACGCATCCGCGAGCGCGCGGGCGTCGCGGTGTGGCACGAGGACGTGCGCTTCTTCGACATCGAGAACGCCCGCGGCGAGCCGATCGGCAGCTTCTACCTCGACGCCTATGCGCGCCCCAACAAGCGCAGCGGCGCCTGGATGGACGAGTGCATCGGCCGCAAGCGCCTCGCCTCGGGCGCGGCGCTCCCGGTCGCCTACCTGGTATGCAATTTCCTCCCTCCCGGCGAGCGGCGGCCGGCGCTCTTGACGCACGACGACGTGGTGACGCTGTTCCACGAGTTCGGCCACGGCCTGCATCACCTTCTCACCCGGGTCGACTACCCGAGCATCGCCGGGATCAACGGCGTCGCCTGGGACGCGGTGGAGCTGCCGAGCCAGTTCCTCGAGAACTACGCCTGGCACCCGGAGGTGCTGCAGCGCATCTCCGGACACTTCGAGAGCGGCGTGCCGCTGCCGCTCGAGCAGCAGCAGCGCCTGATCGCGACGCGCAGCTTTCACGCTGGTCTCTCGATGATGCGGCAGCTAGAGTTCGCGCTGTTCGACTTTCGCATCCACACCGAATACTCCCCGGCGCACGGCGGGCGCATCGAGCAGATCCTGCGCGAGGTGCGCAATGAGGTCGCGGTGGTGCCGGTACCCGAATGGAATCGCTTCGCCAACAGCTTCGGGCACATCTTCGCCGGGGGCTATGCCGCCGGCTACTACAGCTACAAATGGGCCGAGGTCCTGGCGGCGGACGCATTCGCCGCCTTCGAGGAGAGCGGCGTGTTCGACCCCTCGACCGCGCAGCGTTTTCTCGATGCCATCCTCAGCCGCGGCGGCGGCCGTGATGCCCTCGAGGCGTTCATCGAGTTCCGCGGGCGCCGGCCCGACGTGGGACCGCTGCTGAAGCAGCACGGCATCGCCGCGGCGCGCGGGGCGACGTGAGCAGCGCGCGCCGAACGCCGCTCGCCGCGGCGGCGCTGCCGGCCGCGACCCTGGCCATGGCGCTGGCGGCAGCGGCCGCGCACGGCGACGCCCTTTACGTCATCGAGCAGGTCGTGGTCAACGTCAACAGCGCTCCGGATGCGAGCGGTGAGCGCATCGCCACGGTGAAAAGCGGCGAGCGCGTCGAGGAGCTCGAGCGCGTACGCGATCAGGTGCACGTACGTCTCGGGGACGGCAAGGACGGCTGGATCCGCGCCAGCTATCTGTCGGCCGATGAGCCGCTGCGCGCACGACTCGCACAACGCGACCAACAGCTGGCGCAGCTCGAGCAGGACGTCAGCCGCCTGCAGGCGCAGCTCGCTGCGG
>DATIZW010000294.1:0-2494 GCA_035516875.1 Steroidobacteraceae bacterium | reverse complement strand
GTCCGGGGGAGCGGTCCCGGTCATCGTGACGCTGAGCGGCTGGCTCACGCTTGTCAAAGGCGTGGTCTTCGTCGGGCTCGCACCGGTATCTCCCACGGACTTCTACCTGCTGGAGCTGCGCTACGAGCAGCTGTACTACTTCTACGCCGTGGCCAGCCTGGCCCTCGGAGCGTATCTCACCTATCAGGGTTTCAAGCCGAGCACGCCTCCGAGCCGCTGACCGGCTCAGCCACGCGCAGCGAGCAGCGCTGGAAGAATGTGCTCGGTCAGCAGCTTGTCGGTGAGGGCGCCCGCGCCCTGCACGCGGAAGTTGGTGGTGGTCACCACGACCACGAGCGCCTCTGCCGGGAACACATAGACTTTGTTGCCGCCGCTGCCGTACATGGCGTAACCCTGGAACTCACGGCCCCCGGTGTGAAACTTCGGCAGCCACCAGAGGTACCCGTAGTCGGTGTCTTCGCGCGCGTTCGCGTGTGGGCTGACCGAGCGCCTCACCCACTCGGCCGAGAGCACCCGCCGGCCCTCCCAGGTGCCGCCGTTGAGGTACAGCTGGCCGAGCTTGAGCAGATCGCGGCTTTGCAGGTTCAGGCCGCCGCCGGTCATGGCCGAGCCGAGCGGCTGCAACTGCCACCGCAGATGCGAGATGCCGAGCGGCGCGAACAGGTGGTCGCGGGCGAAATCGGGCACGCTCTGGCGGGTCACGCGCTCGAGTAGCGGGCCGAGGGTCGTGGCGCCTGCGGTGCAGTAGCTCCAGCTGCGACCATAGGGCGAGGCGGCGGGCCTGCTCACCCAGTCGGGAAAGCCGCGGATCGGCAGATCCAGTGTGAATTTCACCCAGTCCTCGACCAGGTACATCCGCTCCTCGTTGCCGCGCGAGAACTGATTCTCGTCGTCGCACTCGAGCAGCGAGCTCATGGTGAGGAAATCCTCCACCGTGATCTGCGCCTTGCGCGGATCGGGGTTCTGCAGCGGTTGCTTGTCCGGAAAAAAATCCAGCACGTGCGCATCGACACCGGGCAGCACTCCGCGGTCGATTGCGATCCCGATCAGCATTCCGGTGATGGTCTTGGTCGCCGAGCGCGTATTGCGCAGTGCTTCGGCGCCGTCGGCGTCAAAGTAATGTTCGTAGGCAAGCCGGCCGTGGCGCGCGAGCAGCACGCTCGTGACCTGCTGAAACTCACCGGCGCGAAGCGCCTGCTCCATGCGCGCCAGGCGCGCCGCGGACAAGCCCACGGTGCCCGGCGCGGCCGGCGAAAGCTCCGCGCCGCGCGTCGCGTGCACCGCGATCAGTCCCAGGAGCAGTCCCCAGCAACCCCACGATTGCGCTCTCATGTCCGTCGCCTCGCGTTCGCCACCGTGGCGGCGGCCCAGGCGCTGAACCTGCGCCACTGCGGGGGATGGGTCTTGTCGATTTGAAACCTCGACGGCGGGTTCGCGCGCCGCCCTGCGAGCAGACGGTATTGCCCCGGCGGCAGTCCGAAATAGCGGGCGAACGTGCGGGTGAAATGGCTTTGATCGGCAAAGCCGCTGTTGAGCGCCACCTCGCTCAGCGGCATCACGGTGCGCGACAGCAGACCCACCGCACTCTCCAGCCGCCGATAGCGCGCGAACTCGCCCGGTGTGCAACGGAAATGCCGCCGGAACGTGCGGGCCAGGTGGACCGGGTGCACGCCGACACTCGCGGCGATCTCCGCGATCCTCAAGTCGTCCGGGTAGCGGTCGTACAGCAGTTGCAGTGCCAGTCCGAGCCACGCAGGCATCGCCCGCGGCTCCTCGCTGCGTGCGCGCTCGTTCATGCTGCCGAGCAGCTCCAGGCACAGGCCCTGCACCGACAGGTCTTCGGCCTCGAGCGTCGCGCTTCGCGCGATCCTCAGCGCGAGGGCGTGCTGCCCGGGTGTGAGCAGATAGCGCGGCGAGTCAGCGGTACCCATTCCGGCGAGTGCGGTGGCAGCCAGCTGCGGCTCGAGCGAGATCGCAAAGAAGCTGCCCCGTCCGCCCTCGAAGTGATCGCGATGCGTGGTGCCCGGAGGGTTGTAGACGAGTACCGGCTGCCCGCCTGCGGGGCGCTCGCCGGCGGCCGAGACGTAGTCGCCGCCGCTCACCAGGATGAAGTGCGCGTCCGTGTGCGTGTGCGTCGGCACCGCGTCCGGGGCACCTTCAGCGATGCGATGCGAGACCTCGACGCCGTGGCGGCGGTAGGACAGTCGGGCGCCGCCAAAGAAGTGTCCCGGCGTCAGCCGCAGCGGGCCGACCGTGCTCATGGCGGGTCCGACGCTGCTACGGGTACTTGCTCTCGACGACGTCGCGCACCGGGTGCGTGTCGTAAACCAGGACGATCGACTGGATCCGCCCAGTGCTGGGGTCGAAATTGAAAACATCAGCGCAGTCGAAGGCCACGCGCGAACCGTCGCGCAGACGCCAGTCGTAGAGGTAGTAGGCGACGGCGCGCAGATGACCTTCTGCGCTCACCAGCACGTCGTGGACGGTGAGCTTT
>DATIZW010000293.1:0-5656 GCA_035516875.1 Steroidobacteraceae bacterium | reverse complement strand
GGGCTTAGCTCGGTATTGCAGCCACCCTGACGTGCTGCTGTTCCACCGACTTTGACCCCATTCACACCGGCCGTTTCCGAGCCGGGTGCTCAATTTCTCAAGTCCCTTGCGTCTACCAGTTTCGCCACCCAGGCGTGGGTTGCGGGGCGGATTCTAGCCAAAGCCGTTGGCCGCGGGCAGCTTTGGCGGGCAATCGCGGCGGGCCGGACCCGTGCACGAGGCGGCCCGCGTCACTACTCTGCCGGCACTCGCTCGGCCTGCAGGCGTCCGAGCCGATGATGCGCCATCAGCCGTTCACGCAGTGACGGCGGCAGCAGCGGGCGCGCGCTGAGGAGTGCACTGCCCCTGGCCACTGGGGCAGGATCGCGCGCCCCAGGTGCAACGATGGCCACGAAGTGACCCACAGCAGCGCATGCCGCGCGCTGAAGGCACCGACCGCCACGTCGCAGGCGCCGGAGATCCCGACGACTTCGCCGGCATCGTTGATGGCGGTGGCGGCGGACGTCGAGTCGCCGGCGGATGGCGGCAGCACGCGCTTCGCAGCGCTCGCCGGACCCCAGAGCACCGCCTCGAACTGCAGCACCTGGGGCGCGACGCAGCTCGGATCGTGGACGGCCGTCTCTGCCCGAGTCCGTCGCTGCGTTTCATGTTTGTCTCCCGCGGCCCGTCTCAGCCGTTCCCCAGACGCGAATCTAGAGCGACCGGTGCTTCCGCCGCGGACGTTTTCGGACCTCGAACGGTGAGATCGAAGTCCGAAAGTGTCCGATCGACCGGCGCGTTCCCGCTGCCAACCCTGGTCGCATGCGCTCCACGGCCCGTCGCGGACCTCGGGTTCAAACCCGAACGCGCGCGGTAGCATCCAAGCTTGGAGGAGTGGGTCCCCCGCTACTGCAACGGGCTTGAACCATGGAAACCCTCAACTGGTCGAGCCGCAGCCCCATCGGCGTAATCGTGATCGCCGTGTTCCTCGGGCTGCTTGGGCTGCTGAGCCTCAGCCGCTTGCCGCTGCAACTGTTCCCCGACGTAAAGAAGCCCGAGCTTTCCATCCAGGCGGGCTGGCGCACCGCATCACCCGAAGAGGTCGAATCGGAGCTCCTCGAGCCGCTCGAGAACGTGATGCAGGGCATCCCGGGCGTCGAGCAGATCGAGGGCAACGCGCGGGCCGAGGGAGCCAACCTCAACATGCGCTTCGCCATCGGCACCGACATGAAGAACGCACTGGTCGAGGTGATCGGGCGGATAAACCGCCTGCCCCCGCTGCCGCGCGACGCCGATCGCCCGAGCGTCTCGCTCGGCGGCAACGACAATGCCAACGAGACGTTGACCTGGTTCTTCGTGCAGCTGCTGCCTGCCACCCCTGGTCCGATCGAGGCCCACCGGCGCTTCATCGAGGACACCATACGCTCGCGCCTCGAGTCGATTCCCGGCGTCGCGGCCGTCGACGTGAACGATGGGCCGCCGGACGATGTGCGCATCACGCTCGACCTGGCCCGCACCGCCGCGCTCGGCATCAGCATCCCCGACATCGCCAACCGCGCCGCGAGCGCCACCAATGTCTCCGGCGGACTGCTCGAGGTGGGACGCCGCCAGTACACGTTGCGCTTCACCGGGCGTTTCTCGCCGGAGCAGCTTGGCGCATTGGTGCTCACCTGGCGCGACGGCCGCCCGGTGCACCTCGCGGACATCGCCACCATTGACGTCGGACCGCCACCGCGCACCTTCTTCGCCTACCAGAACGGCAACCCGGCGATCGGCATCCAGGTGTTTCGTGCGAGCGGGGCGAACGTGCTGGCCACGCTCGATGCGGTCAAGGCGGCAGTGGCCGAGCTGCGCGCCGGACCGCTCAAGGCCCACGGCCTCGGCATCGAGCAGTCCTTCGATGCCTCGCTCTTCATCCGTCGCGCGGTGCGGTTGCTCACCGAGAACCTGATTCTCGGCGCGCTGCTGGCGCTCATCGTCGTGTGGTGGTTCATGCGCGAGTGGCGCGTGACACTGCTGATCGCCGCCACCATCCCGGTGTGCCTGTGTGCCACGTTCGTGGCCCTCGATCTCTTCGGCCGCAGCCTGAACGTCATCTCTCTCGCCGGGCTCGCCTTCGCTGTAGGCATGGTGGTGGAAGGCGCGATCGTGGTCTCGGGCAACGTAGTGCGACTGCGCGAAGCAGGGATGCCGCTCGAGGAAGCCTGTCAGAAAGGCGCGCGGCAGGTCGCCGGCGCCCTGCTCGCCTCCACCGCGACCACGATCGCGGTGTTCGTGCCGGTGCTGTTCCTCAAGGACGTCGAGGGACAGCTGTTCGGCGATCTCGCGCTCACGATTTCCATCGCGGTGGCCATCTCGGTGGTCGCGGCCCTGACACTGCTGCCGGTGGCGCTCGGCTTCGTCCTCAACCGGCCGCTGCGCCCGAGCGGCTACGGGCGGGGATGGCCGAAGCTCACCGAGTGGGTGCTGCGCACGACCGATTCACGCCCGAAGCAGATCGCCTGGATCGCGGGACTCCTGGTGCTGCCACTGCTGCTTGCCTGGTCGCTGCTGCCGCCGCTCGATTACCTGCCGCCGGTGAAGCGCGCGGCGATCGACTCGTTCTTCGAGTTTCCCCCGGGCATGAGCCCCGAGACGGTAAATCGCGAGCTGATTCCGACGCTGCTCGGGCGCATGCGTCCCTACATGGAAGGCCGCCTGCAGCCGCGCCTCAAGAACTGGTACGTCCAGAGCTGGCCGGGCGGTGGCACGATCGGCGCGCGCGTCATCGACGAGAGCCGCATCGGCGAGCTCGAGAGGCTGGTGCGCGACAAGATCACCGTGGGTCTGCCCGACACCCGCGTCTTCACGGCCGAGGGGGATCTCTTCGGCGGCATCGGCGGCTCGGTGCGCTCGGTCGGCATTCATCTGCAGAGCGAGGACACGGCCGCGCTCAACCGCGTGGCGCTCGAGGGGCGCACGCTCCTCGAGAAGGCATTTCCCGGGGCCACCGTACTCAGTTTCCCGAACCCCGAAGAGGCAGCCCTCGAGCTGCACGCCGACCCGGACGACCGCCGCATTGCGGAGGTCGGCTGGGACCGCGCGACGCTCGGTACCGTGGTGCGCACGGTCGGGGAAGGTGCCTGGCTCGGCGAGTATTTCGACGGCAAGTCACGGCTGCCGATCATCCTGCGCTCGACCGAGGGCACGACCCCTGAGGAGCTAACGAACGCGCCGCTGGTAACGCCCTCGGGACTTGTGGTGCGGCTCGGGGACCTGGTGCATCTGACCACTGTGCTCGGGCCGCCGTCGATACGTCGCCTCAATCACCGTCGCACCGTGACGCTCACCGTCGACCCGCCGCCGACCCTTTCCCTGGAGCAGGTGCTGAAGACGATCGATACGCAGGTGCTGCCGGCGGTGCGCGCCCACTTGCCCGCGGACGGTTCGATACGCCTGGCTGGAAGCGCCGACAACCTGAGCGAGACGCTCTCCACCATGAGCCGGGTGTTCGCCATGGCGCTCGTGGTGCTGCTGCTGCTCATGACCGTGCTGTTCCGCTCGCTGCGCGACAGCGTCATCGTGCTGCTCACGGTGCCGCTCGCGCTGGTCGGCGGGGTGCTCGGGCTGCGCCTGCTCGACGTCGTGAAGTTCCAGGCGCTCGACCTGCTGTCGATGATCGGCTTCGTGATGATGATCGGGGTCATCATCAATCACGCGATACTGCTCGTCGCCGCCGTGCGCACCGTCGAGCGTGAGGGTGCGACGCTCGAGGAAGGCATCCGCGCGGGCCTGCAGCAGCGGTTGCGCGCGATTCTTGCCAGCACGCTCACCGGCGCCCTCGGGGCGCTGCCCATGGCCGTCAATCCGGGTCCCGGCAGCGTCATCTATCGTGGCCTTGCAGCGGTCAACATCGGCGGCGTGGTGATCAGCCTCGCCTTCAGCCTGGTACTGATCCCGGCCCTCATGCGGCTGCTCGCGAGTCGCGCCCGTGCAGCCACCGCGCCTGCGTCAGTGCCCGCGCCAACGCCAGCCCCGGCGCCAGCGCCCGCGGCGGCCACGCTAGTCGCACCATGAGCGACGCGGTCTCTTTCGCGCTGCGCACCGCGCTCCTTGCCGCCGGCATTGGCGCGGCGCTCGCCTGCGCGCAGGCCTCAGCCGCCGATCCCGCCCCGGCCGAGCGCCCGGTGGTCGAGGTTGGCACGGTGAGCGTGCGCGAGGTCAGCGTCGACAGCTGGATACCCGGCTCGATCGTCAGCCGTGCCGATGCGCGCATCGCCACGATCATCGCCGGCCAGGTGGTGTGGATTGCCGATGTCGGTACCCTCGTCAGACAGGGTGAGCCCATCGCGCGGCTCGATGACACGCTGCCGCGATTGCGCCTCGAAGACCTGCGCGCCCAGGTGGCCCGCGCACGCGCGCAGCACGATGTCAGCAGCTCGCAGCTCGAGCGCTTCAACCGCCTTGCAGCCACGCAGGCGCTCAGCGCCAGTCAGCTCGAGGACGCACGGGCGCAGCATGAGATGTCGAGCGACGATCTGGCCCGCGCCGAGGCGCAGCTGCGCGAGGCGCAATACGACATCGCCCAGTCGGTGATCCGCGCGCCCTTCCCCGGCGTCGTTACCGAGCGCTTCATCCAGCGCGGCGAGTACCTGCAGCTCGGTGCGCCGACCGTACGGCTGGTCAACACCGGCGACATCGAGGCGCGCGCCACCGCCGCCCTCGATCTCGCCGCCAACGTGCATCCGGGACAGGCCGTCCTGGTGCGCGACCACGGCATCGAGAGCAGCGGGCACGTGCGTACCGTGGTGCCCGTCGGCGACGATCGCTCGCGCCAATTCGAGGTACGCGTGACGCTCGCGAACCCTGCGTGGCTGGTCGGCACTCCCGTCGAGGTGAGCCTGCCCTCCACCGCCCAGCGCACCGCAGTCACCGTGCCGCGCGATGCCCTCGTCATACGCCAGAACCACTCGTACGTGCTGCGGGTAACGCGCGCCAACACCGTCGAGCAGCTCGACGTCACCCCGGGTGCCGGCATGGCCGACTCGGTCGAGGTGAGCGGTCCGCTCTCGCCCGGCGACCGCCTGGTGATCCGCGGCGGCGAGCGGCTCGCCGCCGGACAAACCGTGCGGGTGCTCGGCCCCACACAACACACAGCGCGAAATCACCCCGGATAGTACGGTCAGTTCCGCCAGAGCAGCGGGAAGAGCGGGTGCTCCATCGGCGCTCCGGCGGGCAGTGACTCACGCAGTCCGGGAAACTCGGGCGAAGTTGTCCAGCGGCGCGGCGCGTGACGGACGTCGTCGCCGAGCAGCCGCACCGAGAAGACGCGCCGACGCCGCCCGCCGCCGACCCCCGCGGACGCGTGCAGCGTCAGCATGTGAAAGCACACCGCATCTCCCGGCTCGAGCTCCCAGCCGAGGATCCGGTAGCGCTCGCGGGCGCCATCGATATCCGGCAGATCGGCGAGGCTGCCCTGCGGAAACCATCTCGCCTGCGCGTCCATGAACGAGCGCGGCATGAGCCAGGGACCGAGGTGCGAGCCGGCGACGAACTCGAGCGTTGCGGGGCGACTCACCGCATCGACAGGAATCCAGAAGCTGCAGTTCTGCCGCCCGCTGATGTTGTAGTAAGGCTGATCCTGGTGCCATGGCGTGCGCGCCCGCGTGCCGGGCTCCTTGGTCAGCATGTGATCGTG
>DATIZW010000292.1:0-2626 GCA_035516875.1 Steroidobacteraceae bacterium | reverse complement strand
GGCGTGTCAGTGACCGCCGCCGCCGCCACGGCGGCCCTGCCCCTGGTCGCCGTTGTCGGAGGCGAGTTGACGCTTGCGCGTGCTTGCCAGGAAGTCGCGCACCTCGTCGAGGCGCGCCTGGTAGCGCTGGCGCTGTATCTGGCTGATGTGCGGCGAGGCGAGGGCAAGCTGCAGCTGCTGCACGGCGAGATTCAGATCGCCGTTCGCGATCTGGTATTCGCCCATGTAGAAGTAGGCATCGCCGGGGTCGCCGGCGGCGCTCGCGGCGAGTGCCGTGAGGCGGATCTGCTCGGGCGTCGGCGGCACGTTGTTGAACAAGTCAAGCAGCATGTTGTGGGCATCGCCCGGACGGCCCGCGGCCATGAGTGTCTCGGCGTAGCGCACCGTCAACGGCAGGTTGCGCGGGAAGAGCTGCTCGGCGCGCTTGAAGGTGGCGAGCGCCTGATCGGGGTGTCCGGCCTTCGCCTGCGCCTGACCGAGCGCGGCATAGAGCAGCGTGAGGCCCTCGTGCTGCTGCACCAGCGTCGTGAGGATCTGCACCGCCCTGTCGGCGTCGGTGTGATTGCTGTTCATGAGCGCGAGCGCCTCGCCGTAGCGGTTGCCGAGGGTGTCGCCGCCGTGCGCGATCTTCTGCTGGTACTGCAACGCCATGTCGAGGTCCCCGGTCGCGGTCAGCACCCGCGCCCGCTCGCGAATCAGCTGGTAGCTCTCGGAGTCCTTGCCCTTGCGCGGCGGAAACTGCGCGGCGCGCGCGCGCTGCTCGGCGATGCGGTCGGAGTCGACCGGGTGATCGATCAGCATCGCCGGGATGTAGGTGGCGGCGAGTCCTTCGTGGCGCATCATGGTCTCGAACATCGAGCCCATGCCGTACGGATCGAAGCCCGCGCCGGCGAGATAGCCGATGCCCACGCGGTCGGCCTCCCATTCGTTGTCGCGGGTGAAGTTGATCTGATGCTGAACCGCCATGCCCTGCGCGGCGGCGATGGCGCCTTCGGTGGCCTGGCCGCCGCCACCGAGCGCGCCGAGCAGGATTGCGCCGATCATCGTGGCGGCCGTGGCGAGGCTCTGCTTGGACTGATCGGCAAGCATGCGCGCGATGTGATGCTGCGTGATGTGCGCGGTCTCGTGCGCCATCACGCCCGCGAGCTGCGACTCGGTCGAGGTGGCGAGAATGAGTCCGGCGTTGATGAACACGTAGCCGCCGGTCACGGCGAAGGCATTGATAGTCGTGTCCTTGATGACGAAGTAGTGGAAGTACTCGCCTCCCATGGCGCTCTGCGACGCCAGACGCTGGCCGATGCCGTTGATGTACTCGCTGACCTCGGGATCCTCGATGAGTGCGTTCTGCTCGCGCAGCTCGTGCGCCACCATGGCGCCGAGGCGGTATTCGTCGGTCTGCGAGAGGTAGGTGGCCGCGGGGCTGCCGAGCTCGGGCAGGTCCGAGCCCGAGGCCGGTGCCGACAGGATCGGTTGCGACGTGGTCGGCTGGTCGGCAGCGGCAAGCGTGCCGGCGGCTAGCAGCGAGGTCGCGAGCAGACATGCGAGGCGGCGCATCATGGGGAGTTTGACCGCCCGGTGCGGTCGCGGGTTCTCCGTATTTACCCGTATTTACAGACGCTTACAAGGCACTCGCCGGCGGGGGCGGGCCACATCCCACCAAAGCCTACACCTACAGGATGTCCGAGGCGAAATCGGCAAGCCGTGAGCGCTCCCCGCGCACCAGCGTGACGTGGCCCGAGTGCGCCCAGCCGCGGAAGCGATTGACAGCATATGTCAGCCCCGAGGTCATCTCGGTGAGGTAGGGGGTATCGATCTGCGCGATGTTGCCGAGACAGGCGAGCTTGGTGCCGGGCCCGGCGCGCGTGATCAGCGCCTTCATCTGCTTCGGGGTGAGGTTCTGCGCCTCGTCGAGGATCAGGAAGCGGTTGAGGAAGGTGCGCCCGCGCATGAAGTTCAGCGAGCGGATCTTGATACGGTTGCGCAGCAGGTCGTTGGTGGCCGCGCGGCCCCAGTTGCCGCCCTCCTGCGAGCCGGTGAGCACCTCGAGGTTGTCCATGAGCGCGCCCATCCACGGCTCCATCTTCTCCTCCTCGGTCCCCGGCAGGAAGCCGATGTCCTCGCCGAGCGGAATGGTCACCCGTGTCATGATGATTTCCACGAAACGGTTGGTCTCGAGCGTCTGCATGAGACCGGCGGCGAGTGCCAGCAGCGTCTTGCCGGTCCCGGCGGGTCCGAGCACGGTGACGAAGTCGATCTCCGGATCCATCAGCAGGTTGAGCGCGAAGTTCTGCTCGCGGTTGCGCGCGGTGATGCCCCAGACGTTGTGGCGCTCGTTGCGATAGTCGCGCGTCAGTTCGATGGTGGCGGTGTCGCCGCTCATCTTGCGCACGATGCCCTCGATGCCCTCGGCGGTGTCCTCGAACACCCCCTGATTGGGCTGCCATTCACGCACCGCCGGCCCCGTGATCTCGTAGAAGGTGCGGTCGGCGTCCTTCCACGAGCGCATGTCTTTGCCGTGTAGCTCCCAGAAATCGGTCGGCAGCGCCGCCATGCCGCTGTAGAGCACGTCGGCATCCTCGAGCGTCTTGTCGCTGTAGTAGTCCTCGGCGTGCACGCCGAGCACCGC
>DATIZW010000291.1:0-2191 GCA_035516875.1 Steroidobacteraceae bacterium | reverse complement strand
TAGCTCACGGTGCCCGGCGCGATGGCGAACAGCGTCGGGTTTACTGCGGCCACGACGGTGCCGTCGGCGGCGACGTCGCGCACGAAGTGCCCGCGCTCGACCTCGGCGAGGCGCAGCCGCTCGTGCGCGAGCACCGTTGCGGTTGCGAGCCAGCCGTGCAACGCCCAGGCGAGGAGCACCAGCGGCAAGGCGCCGGCAGCGAGGGTCAGCGCCAGGCGGTGGCGGTGCCACAGGGAGCGGGCCGTCGACAGCGGTGCGTCCTGCGCTTCGGTGCCGCGCATGCGAATGGCATCGCGCGCGGCTGCGGCCGAGTCGGGCTCAGGAAATTTTTTCAACTGTGCGAGCTTCATGCGCCCCGTGATCGTGCATCCGCCGTGCCAGCGGCGGTGGCTCGCGCTCCCCGCGCACAAGCGTCTGAGCGCGCAGGAAATCCCGAGTGCGCTGCGCCTGCGCGCACGCCAGCCCTCGTGTCCGCGCCCCGGACGGCGGACACTGGCGGACAGCTGCGCCGGACGCGCCGAGCGCTTGCGCCTGCGCAGGCGAGGCGCGCAAAGTCGCTCTTGCTTGCAGCCCACAAGGAGGAGCCGATGGCCAATCGTCGCTTGCCCGATCCGAAGTCCACCCATCCCACCGTCCCTGCCGAGACGGCCGTGCACAACCCGCCGCGCGCGCGCAAGTCACCGAGCGAAGTGCCCGCGCGCGTCAAAGTGACCGCGGAAGCGCGCCGCGGGCTGATCGCCGAGACTGCCTACCTACGTGCCGAGCGGCGCGGCTTCGCGCCGGGTCACGACGTCGATGACTGGCTCGCGGCCGAGGCCGAGGTGGACGCCCTTCTCAGGGTGGAACACTAGGGTTCGCCGCAGCAGGCGCCGGCGGGGCGCCCTGCGGACGTGGCGCCGCCGGGCGCAGGCCGTTCGAGTAGAGCATCTTGCCGTCGGGCAGGACGAACACCGCGTCGTACTCGGGCATGCGGTTGATGATCTCGAGCGCCTTTTCGGCGCCGAGCACGAACGCGGTCTTCGACATGCCGTCGGTTTGCGTCGCCGTCGGACCGATGACGGTGGCGCTGCGTACCTTGCTGGCCGAATGCCCGGTGTGCGGGTCGATGATGTGGTGGTAGCGCACGCCGTCCTCATCGAAGTAGCGCTCGTAATCGCCTGAGGTGGACACGGCCGAATCCGACAACGGGATGCGTGTGACGACCTTGCTCGGATTGTCGGGGTGACGGATGGCGACCAGCCAGGGCCGGCCCATGCGATCGCCGATGATGCGGCTGTCGCCACCTGCGGTGACGAGGGCGCGCTGCACACCGCGTGC
Source organism: Steroidobacteraceae bacterium (assembly GCA_035516875.1). Classification (GTDB taxonomy): domain Bacteria; phylum Pseudomonadota; class Gammaproteobacteria; order Steroidobacterales; family Steroidobacteraceae; genus 13-2-20CM-66-19. Next base: position 874 of record DATIZW010000291.1, on the reverse strand, counting down.
CTTGAGAATGCCGATGCCGCGGTCGACCGCATAACCCTTGCCGATGCCGCCGAGGTCGATGCGCATCCCGGGATGCCCGAAGCGCACGGTGTGATGTGCCTCATCGAGGATCATGTTGCGCCAGTTTACCGCCGGTAGCGCCGCGCGGATCTGCGCCTCGGTGGGGTGGATGTGCTCCGGGTAGTTGTAGAGATAGCCGACGCTCGCGTAGGTGATGTCGAAGGCCCCCTCGGTGATCTCGGAGAAGTGGGTGGAGAGCTTGATGAGGTCGAACAGCTCCTTGTCGACCTGTACCGCTCGCTCGTTGCCATACTGGTTGATCTGCGACAGCTGACTCTCGGGCTTATAGTGGCTCATGAGGTCATCGATGCGGCGCAGCTCCGCCATGACCGCATCGATGGCCGCATTGCCCTTGTCGGGATCATCCGCCCACAGCTGCACGTAGCAGCGCGTGCCCATGATGGCTTCGGTGCGCTCCATCCAGTCTGCGCAGGCGCGCGGCGCGAAGCCGCAGCCGAGCAGCAGCAGACCCACGACCCAGGCGAGACGTACCATCATCACGATCCTCCGACAGCGCCCGAGAGGACACAGCTCACGAGCGGGCAGCGTACTACGTCCGCCACACCCGGCCGTGCCCACATCGCACACTTCGCGGAGCGCCTGCCGATACCACCTCGAGAGAGGATTGCGCTATTCTGCCGCAACGATAACAAGCGGCCCCGCGAGGAGGACTGCAGATGAACGTCATGAAAGTCAACGCCTTGCTGTCTGGCGCCGTGCTCGCGGTAGCGCTTCTTGGCGCCCCCGCGCTCTGTTGCGCGCAGAGTACGAGCAGCGCGAGCGGCCCGGTGACCTGCAAGGACGGCACGACCTC
>DATIZW010000290.1:0-12299 GCA_035516875.1 Steroidobacteraceae bacterium | reverse complement strand
GGAGGCAGCCCGCAGGCGAGCGACTCGATCAGGGAGTACCCGCTCCCTTCCCGGTGACTGCCGAGCACGAAGATGTCGGCCGCGCGCATCAACTGCTCGACACGCTCGTGCGCCACCCGTCCGAGCAACCGTACCCGCTCGCGCAGCTGCGGATCCGCGGCGATGCGGCTCTCGACCTGACGCAGGAGCGGAGCGACGCCGTAGCAACAATAGAGACGCATGCCCGGCAGCGCGTCCGCCGCGGCGCTGATGCCATCGAGCACGGTGAGCGGATCCTTGTTGGCGTCCAGATGCCCGACCCAGAGCACTGCGGGCTCGCCCTCGACGCCGGTGGCGCGCCGCGCGGCCTGCCGGTCCCCAGGCGAGAAGCGGCTGGTGGACTCCGGAATCGCGTAGATCGGCGTCTGCGCCGACAGCAGTCTCGCGCGCGCAAAGGGCGCCGCCTGGTCCGCCGCACAGAAGGCGAGGCCGCTCGCCGTGGCGAGCGCACGGCGCCACAGCGCCCGGCGCCAGATGCGCGGCGGCCGGTTGGCATGGTCCTGAAGCAAAAGCGGCACGTCAGGCACCAGCGAGGCGAGCGCCAGCACCTCGCGGCAGAAGCCGAGGCCGTGCACGTGCAGCAGGTCCGGCGCAAGCGCGCGCAGGAGCCTCCCGAGCGCTGTCATGCCGCCGTGCCGCGCTTCGACACCGAAGGGAAGAAAGTGGTAGCGGACACCGCCCTGGGTCAGCTCTTCGCGCTGCGCGCACGCCTGTACCACCGACAGCTGCACTCCGGCCCCGCAGGCGGCCTCGGCCACGTCGACCAGCGTAGGCCAGGCGCGCAGCAGCGCCTGCGGTGCGCGCCCCGCCGGGTCGTGGAAAAACCCGATGTGCGCCACGTGCGGCGTCGTGCGCGGCGCCGTCATAGGCTAAGCGCCCGTGGATCCCACTGGCGGATGAGTCGTCTCGAGACCCGCAGCTCCCAGGGATTGTCGTAGCGCTCGAAGCGGTAGCGCCAAGCGGCCAGCGTGCGCAGCGCGGACTTGCCCCAGGGCGAGGCGCGGATGTCCATGATGGTCGGAAAGCGACAGCCAAGTACCGTCGTGAAGTCGACGATGCGTCGGCGCAGCTGCGGCGAGAGCCACGGCGCGTCCTTGTGGCACCAGTAGCCGAGCCAGTGCGGCTGCGCCCACTCGTCCGCGTTGCGCGGAAACGCCACCGCCTGGCCGCGGCGATCGCGCAGCGTCGCCGCCATGCGCGCTACCTGCGCGTGGGTGTCGCCCGGGCGCGGGGGGAGCGGTGTGTAGATGTAGATCATGACCTCGGTGGGAGGGTGCAGCCGCTTGATGTGGCGGATGAACTCGAAGGTGCGCTCGGTCTCGCCCTCCGGATCCTGCGGCGGCGCCAGCATGAAGGACAGCTCCGGGACCACCCCGTGGCTGCGGCACTGCTCGATGGCGGCCAGCGTCTGGTCGGAGCGGGTGCCCTTGCGAATGTCATGCAGGAGCCAGTCGCTCGGCGACTCCGCGCCGATATAGGCCATGCGCAGCCGACTTTTCCTGACCAATGTCCACGTGCTCTCCGACAGGTTCGCGAGCGCATCCGAGCGCGCAAAGCACCACCACGGGATCTCGAGCCGCGCCATGACCTCGAGGAGCGGCACCATGTCGACTTCGCGGTCGAAGAAGTTGTGATCATAGAACTGGATGCCGTTGACGCCGAGCCGCTCTTTGAGGAATCCGAGGTCCTGCTCCAGCCGCTGCGCCGTCGGTAGCGCCATCTTGCCGCGGTACATCGTCGCGACGCCGCAGAACGTGCAACGGAAGCGGCAGCCGAGAGCCGCCTGGTAGCCCGCGGTGCGTGTGCCGAGGTAGGTGTGCGTGAGGTATTGGCGCGGGTTGTCCAGCCGCTCGTAGGGCAGCATGCGCGCGAGGCTCGCGGCCGAGAACGGGCGGTCGGCGTTGTGCACGATGCGCCCTTGCGAGCGCATGCTGAGCCCGCGAATGGCAGCGAGCGCATCAGCGCCGCCCGCGAGCGCTTCCAGCAGCTCGGTGAGCGTCTGCTCGCCCTGGCCGCGCACGGCGTAATCGACGTAGGGAGAATTCACGGTTGCCTCGGGGCAGACCGTCGCAAAGGCGCCGCCCCAGACGATCGGCAGCGCGGGTGAGTGCGCGCGGATGGCGCGCGAGACGGCGATGGCAGAGGTGAGCTGCGGTCCGCCCATGACGGTGACGCCGACGGCGTGAATGCCGCCGGCGGCGATGTGGCGCACCGCGGTGGCGACGAAATCCCGGTCGACGTTGCCGTCGACGATCGTCGGCCGATAGCGCCCCTCGAGGGCCGTCGCGAGACTGAGGACCGCGAGCGGAAAGCGCGCATGGCGCCGCGCGGTGATCGTCGGATTGATGAGCAGCACGCCCGGCGCCGCACTCATGACAGCCGCTCCGCCGGTACCAACCAGCGCGTCAGCACCATTTCCACCGGCCAGCGGTACTCGTCGCGGCTGCAGCGGTAGCGGGCGAGCCGCTGCAGGAGGCTGCGTCCGCGCGAGACGCGTTGCCAGGCAAGATCCTGGAAGAACTTGAAGCGCTCGATGAGCCGGAACTTCTCCGCCGACACCCACGGCCCCGGCAAGCCCGCCACGTAGTCGAACTCCGACCAGGCCTCGAGCGTCTGCGGCAGGCGGAACCCGCGCGCGACCGCCTCGCGCACCAGCTCGCTGCCGGGGTAGGGTTTGAAGTAATAGATAGGCGTCAGGAATTCCGGGCTCAGGGCGCGCAGGCGCTTGGCGCACTCGAGCGTCGCCTGGATGCTTGCGTCGCTCTCGTCGGGGAAACCGACGATGAAGGGGAAGTGCCCGGCGATCGAGTGCCTGAGCATGCGCTCGACGGTGCGGAATACCTGCTCGATGCGGATGTCCTTGTGGATGCGGCGCAGCATCTCGTCCGAGCCGGATTCGACCCCGACCAGGAGCCGCCGCAGCCCCGACTGCTTGCAGCGCGCCCAGACCTCGTCCGGCAGCCGCACGCCCTGGTCGGCGCGCATGGTGGCCGCCCAGGTGATCTTGAGTCCCGACTCGATGACCCGCTCGGCAAACGCCTGTACGCGGCGCGCACGCGTGAAGAAGGTCTCGTCCTGGAAGTTGACGTCATCGAAGCGGTAGCGGTCCCACAGCTCCCGGAGCCGCAGCGCCATCCGTGCGGGCTCGAGTCCGACCCACTTGCGCCCATAGACGAAGGGGTCCGAGCAGAAAGCACAGCGGAAGTTGCAGCCCTGCGAGGAGATGTAGTCGAGCTGCCGCTTGCCCTTGAGCACGAAGTAGCGCTCGACCGGGATCAGTCCGTAGTCGTGCGCACGGAAGCGCTCGACCGGCGCGAGTGGGCGCGGCGGATTCTCGACGATGGTGCCGTCGCAGAGCCGCACGGTGCAACCCTCGCAGCCCTCGAGGCTGCGGCGCTGCGCGAGCCGCTCGACGATCTCGCGGAAGGTGTCCTCGCCCTGTCCGCGCACCGTGACGTCGACGGAGGGCTCGAGCAGGCACTCGCGCGCAAACATCGAGGGGTGCCAGCCGCCCCAGATGACCGGCACCTCGGGGTGCGCCTGCTTGGCGAGGCGCGAGATCCGCAGCGCATCGGAGATCGGGGCACCCGTCAGGACCGTCACGCCGAGGCACAACGCGCCGCGCTCGAGCTGCGCGAGCACGGCGCGCTCGGGGTCGCGCTCGAGACGTCCATCGACGATGATCACCTCGTAGCGCTCGGGATCGAGCTCGGAGCCGATCGCGAGCAACGCCAGCGGCATGGTGAAGAACACCGCGCGCGGGTTGTAGAGCACCACCCTGATGCGCCCAGTGCCTGGCGCAGCCGCCGTGCCGGACGTCCGTGCCGTTAGCGCCTCCGTCACGCCGCACCCCCGTCTGGCAGCGGTTCGACCCTGAAGATGGCCAGCCGCTCGGTGAGGAAGCCGCGCTCGGCAACCGTCGAGACCCGGAGCTCCTGGCGGCGGAACTCCTCGAGAAAAGCTCCCGCACCGCCGAAGCTCGAAAGCAGCACCAGCGCTGCGCCGCCGGGCTTGAGGTGATCGCGCACACCGGCCGCGAAGCGCTCCGCGATGTCATTCGAGCGCCAGGCGCGGTCGCGATCGTCCCGGGGGATGCCGCGCAGGAAGGGAGGATTGAAGAGGATCAGATCGAACCGCTCCCCGGCCACTGGCCCGAAGAGGTCACCGTGGCGGACCTCGATGCGGTGCTCGACGTGGTTGAGCGCCGCATTGAGGCGCGCACAGCGCACGGCGGCGGCATTGATGTCGACCGCGACGACACGCCGCGCATGCCGGGCTGCGAATATGGCACACACACCGGAGCCGGTCCCCATGTCGAGTACTTCGGCCTCGGCGGCGGGCCGGTGCGATTCGATGAAGTCCGCGAAGAAGGCACCCGTGCGCGGCAACTTGGGGTTGAAGACGGTGGGGGTGACGAGAAACTGGAGGCCAAGTACACGCTCAAGGCGAAAGTCGTCGTAGCGATCCTTCCCGGTCAGGCGGGAGACAACGCCCAGGGCCTTGCCGATGAGCCTGGTGAGGCCCGGTAAGCCGGGTGGCTGCAGCACCTCGGCAGGTGCACGTGCGGACTCGTGCTGTGCGAGGTCAGCCATCGGCGCACCGGCGCATCAGGAAATCCTCGGTGGCGCGCTCGGTCGGCTCGCGCCACAGGGAGCAGACGCAGCGCGCGCACTCGGCCCGTGCTCCCGCGCGGATCGCGCCGCGCAGTGAGCGCATCGGCGCCGCGTTCAGCGCCTCCTCGAGCCCGCCGGCTCCGGCCTCCTGCGGCGGTCCGGCGATGAAGAAGCACGGGCTCACACGGCCGGTGGCGCCGATCACGGCGGAATAGTCGAAAACGTTACAGCGCACGCTCGGAAAGGGGCCGAGTCTGCAAACCGCCGTGAAGTACTCGAGCATGCGGCGGAGCTTGCGCGGGCTGTCGGCGATCAGGCCCGAGCCGAAATCCGCGGCGCATGTCTGCTCGAGCTCATCGAGCACGTCGGCGAAGATCGGCAGGTCCTCGCGAGCGAGCGCGAGGTCGGATGCGAAATCGTCGCGGCGGCCGAAGGCGTGCGGGTTCGCTACGTCGACGGCCACGAACGAGACCTGCCGGGCACCGAGCTCGCGCGCAAGATCGATCAAGCGCGGCAGCTCGCGGTAGTTGGCGCGCTGTACGGTGACGCGCAGGCCCACCGCCGCCCCGGCGGCGGCGGCCTTGCGGGTGCCCTCGCAGACCTTGTCGAAGGCGTCGAGCCCGCGGATGCGGGTGTAGGTCGCGGGGTTGGTACCGTCGAGCGAGACGGTAACGGCATCAAAGAGCTCTGCCACACGCCGCGCGTGCTTGGCGAGTGACAGCCCCGAGGTCAGGAGCCAGAGCCGCAGGCCACGCGAGCCCAGCAGCTCGGCAATCTCGGCCCACTCGGTATTGAGCAGCGGCTCGCCCCCGGAGATCAGGGCCACGCGCGTGGCGAGCCTGTCGAGGCTCGGCAGCAGCCGCCGCACCGCGGCAAGATCCATGTCGGTGTGGCCGTGACGCCAGTAGTCGCACGTCACGCAGCGTGAGTTGCACCGTTCGCTCAGGTACAGCGTCACCAGCGGCAGGCGCTGTATCCGGGGACTCAATGGGATTGACTGTCCAGACAACGCGCGCCCCTAGAGGGAGACCGGCGTGTCCGGCCCCGGCACAAACCACTTGCGATGGTGTGTTGGCGGGCAGGGCCGGTGGGTTCAATGTGCACCGCAGCCGGGAACGCCGCGGACCGCACCATGACCCCTCCAGGCGTCCCCGTGCTCCGACCGCGGCTTCCCCGCTCAGGCACTGCCACGGTTCTGGTAGACCGATTTTTTCAGCTTCCAGCGCTTGTGCGACCAGGGCCAGTCGGGCGGCGCGGCGTGGATCTGCGCCTCGACCAGCCGCGCGTAGCGCTCGGTGAGCGCCCCGGAGGGCAGCGACTCCCCGGGGGCTGTGAGCGGGACGAACTCCATCTCGTAGTAGCCGCGGGTACGCCGCCGCATGGCGATGAAGAACACCGGGAAGCGCGTGACCCGCGCGATCTCCTCCGGGCCCATGTAGAAGGCGGTGTCGCGGCCGAGAAAGCGCGTCCAGTACTTGTGCTCGCTGGTGGTGGGCTCCTGGTCGGCCACCATCGCCACGGCGCGCACCACGCCGCGGCGCTTGATGATGTCCGCCAGCAGATCCCTGGCGGGCACCAGGCGGCTGCCGAAGCGTGTGCGCAGTTTCTTCATCTCACGCTCCGCCCAGCTGTCGATCAGCGGCTTGTAGGCGGCGTCCACCGGGTAGCCGAGCTCGAGCGAGAGCGAGAGCAGCATCCACTCCCAGTTGCATTGATGGGCGGCCACCAAGAGCACCGACTGACCCCGCGCGAGGAATGCGCGAGGCGCCTCGAGGTTGACGATGTGTACGCGCTGGCGGATCTCGTCCGCGGGCATGCCTACCGACTTGACGATCTCCATGAGCATCTGTGCGAAGCCGAGGTAGAAGCGGCGGATGACATCGCGCAGCTGCGGCTCGTCGAACTGCGGGAAGGCCTTCTTCAGGCTCTCCCGCACGACGTGCTCGCGATACGGATACCAGTGAAACGTCATCCAGCCGAGGACGCTGGCGAGACCATAGAGGAAGCGGAAGGGGAGCCGTGCCAGCAACCGCCCCCACCAGGCGGAGCGCTCCGGCGTCTCGGTAGGCGCGAGCGCTGCACCGCTCACGGTGTCGCGGGAAACCTCGGTCGGCATTCCGCCTTAGTTTACCGGACGCGGATGCGGCGGGGTCTCGCCGGCCGGCGGCTGTGCGGTGAGCACCCGGCCGAACTTCGGCGCGAGCCAGCGCTCGATGTCGTCGACCAACGTGAACGCGGCCGGCACGATCACCAGAGTCAGCGCGGTGGAAGTGATCAGGCCCCCGATCACCGCGATCGCCATGGGCTGGCGGAATGAGGCGTCGCCGCCGATCCCGATCGCGACCGGCAGCATGCCCGCGATCATGGCGACCGTCGTCATGACGATCGGGCGCGCGCGCTTGTGGCCCGCTTCGAGTATCGCGGTGAGACGGTCCTTGCCGGCACGCATCTCCTCGATGGCAAAGTCGACCAGCAGAATTGCGTTCTTGGCGACGATGCCCATCAGCATGAGGAAGCCGATCATAGCGCCGAGCGACAAGGCGCTGCCCGTGAGCAGGAGCGCCGCGACCGCGCCGCCGAATGACAGGAGCAGCGAGCCGAGAATGGTGATCGGCTGCAGGACGCGGGCGAACAGCAGCACCAGCACGGCGAACACCATGAGAATGCCGGTCACCAGCGCGATGAGGAAGTTGGTGATCAGCTCGGCCATGTACTTGGCATCGCCGACGTCGACCTGATGCACGCCGGGGGGCAGGTTCTTGAGCGCCGGCAGCGCCTTGATCTTCTCCATCGCGGGGCCGAGCTTGGCACCGTTGTTGAGGTCCGCCACGATCGACAGCCGCCGCGCCTGGTTGTAGCGCCTGACGCGCGTTGGGCCCTGTCCAAAGGTGATGTCGGCGACGGCCTTGAGCGGAACGGCGCGGCCGCCTGCAGTGGGCACCGGCAGGTTCTCGAGCGTCGAGAGGTCGCGCCGGTAATCCTCGGCGAGGCTCACGCGGATCGGCACCTGGCGGTCGGCGAGGGAGAACTTGGCGCTGTTCTGATCGAGATCGCCCAGGGTCGCGATGCGGATGGTCTCGCTCAACGACGCCACGGTGACGCCGAGCTGTGACGCCAGATCGAGATGCGGCGTGATGAGAATCTCCGGGCGCGGCATGTCGCCGTCGATTCCCGCATCGCGCAGCATCGGCAACTGGCGCATCTCATCGACGAGCTTGCGCGCGCTGGCTTCGACCAGCCGCGAATCGTCGCCGGTGATATAGATGTTGATGTCGCGGCCGTTGCCGTTGCGATTGAAATGGATGCGCGCATCAGGGATGGCGGCGAGGTCCTTGATGACCCGATCTTCCCACTGGCGCTGCGATGCCTTGCGCTGGCTCGGCTTCACCAGAGTGATGTAGAGGCTCGCGGTGCGCACCTCGCCGAATTCGTCACCGCCCACCTGTTCGACCACCGACTGGACCTCAGGCTGGCGGGCCATGATGTGATAGGCGGCCGCCGCCACCGCGGCGGTGTCCTCGAGACGCGCACCGGCGGGCAGCTCGATGTTGAGCTCACTCCAGCTGTCGTCGGAGGCGGGTATGAACTCAGTCGGAGTGAGCGCGAGTCCGACGATGGACAGCACGAAGAAAGCCGCGCCGGCCCCGAGCGTCTTCCAGCGGTGGCGCGTGCTCCAGCGCAGTACGCCCTGGTACCAGCTCATGATCGGACCGTCGGCGTGCGCGGCGATCTTGTCGGACTTCAGCGTATAGGCGGCGAGCACCGGGGTGATGAGACGCGCCACGAGGAGCGAAAAGAACACCGCCGCCGCCACCGTGAGGCCGAACTGCTTGAAGAACTGCCCGGTGATGCCGCCCATGAAGCTCACCGGGAGGAATACCGCGATGATGGTCGCGGAAGTCGCCACTACCGCAAGGCCGATCTCGTCGGCCGCATCGAGCGCCGCCTGGAAAGGGGTCTTGCCCATGCGCATGTGGCGCACGATGTTCTCGATCTCGACGATGGCGTCGTCGACCAGCACTCCGGCGACCAGCGATAGCGCGAGCAAGCTGATCTGGTTCAGGGTGAATCCGACCCACTGCATGAAGGCGAACGCCGGTATCGCCGAGAGTGGGATTGCGAGCGCCGAGATCAGCGTCGCGCGCACGTTGCGCAGGAAGAGGAATACCACCAGCACCGCGAGGATGGAGCCCTCCACCAGGGCCTCCATGGCGGAATGGTAGGTACCCTTGGTGTAATCCACCGAGGTGTAGGCCTCTGTGATCACGACCTGAGGATTCTCCTTCTTGATCTTGGTGAGCTCCTGCTCCACCGCGGCGAGCACGTTGACGTCGGAGGTGCCCTTCGCCTTGAAGACGCTGAAGATCGTTGCGGGACGGCCGTTGAGGCGCGCGAGAGCGCGGATTTCCCCGACGCTGTCCCTGACGTCGGCGAGATCCGACAGCCGCGCAAATCGGCCGCCGGGGAGCGTGATCTGCGTGTCGCCGAGAGCCTTGGCGGTGCGCGCCTCGCCGAGTACGCGGATCGCCTGCTCGCCGCCGCCCACCTGTGCGCGCCCGCCGGGCGAGTCGAGATTGAGCATGCGCAGCTGCTGGTTGACCTCGGCAGCGGTGATACCAAGCGCCTGCATGCGCGCCGGGTCGAGCTCCACGCGGATCTCGCGGCTGACGCCGCCCCCGCGCGAAACCTGGGACACCCCTTCGACCGCAAGCAGACGCTTGGTGATGGTGTTGTCCACGAACCAGGACAGGTCCTCCTGCGAGAGGCTGCTCGAGCTCACCGCGTAGGCGACGATGGCCTCGCCGTCGATATCCATGCGCTGAACCACGGGCTCCTGGATGCCCTGGGGAAGGTCCACCCGCACCTTCGCCACGGCATCGCGAACGTCGGCTACGGCGCGGTCGATCGGTGTGCCGATGTTGAACTGGACGAAGACCCGCGATTGGCCCTCGATCGCGAGCGAGGTGATGTTGTCGATGTTACCTACGCCAGCGACCGCCCCCTCGATCTTCTGCATGATCTGGGTTTCGATCTCCTGGGGCGATGCGCCGGGTTGGATCACCTGCACCAGCACGACCGGGAAGGTGACATCCGGATTCAGTGTCACCGGTAACCGCATGAAAGCAACCGTGCCCAGGAAGAGCAGCACGACGAACAGCACGATGGGTGAGACCGGGTGCCGGATCGCCCACGCAGAAATGTTCCTCATGATCGCGGACTCTCAGGTACTGGCTGCCGCCTTCGCGCCGGACGGCGGAGCGACCTTGACCGTCTCACCGTCACGCAGGAAGCCGCCGGCGGTGGCGACCACGCGCTCGGTGCCGGTGAGCCCGTCGGCGATGATCACGCCGGTGTCGGTCGTGCCGGAGACACGCACCGCATGCCGCTCGACCTTGTCCGCGGAGTTGACGATCAGCACATAGCTGCCGTTGCTGTCGGCCATCACCGCCGTCTGTGGCAGCACCGGCCGCCGCGCCTGCCCGACTGTCACCACCGCGCGCGCGAAGGCACCGGGGCGCAGCACCGGATCGCCCGGCAAACGGATGCGGATGTCGCCGAGGCGTGTCTGCGGGTCGATGACGGCCCCGAGGAGACGCACCTCGCCGGTGAACGGGCGAGGGATGCCCGTCAGATAGACGGTCGCTGCCTGGCCCACCTTCACCTGCGCCAGGTCCTGCTCGGCGATCTGCCCACGCATCTCGATCTCGCCGCCGCTTTCGACGCGGAAGAGGGCGTCGCCACCGGGGTTGGCGATCTGACCGACCTCGGCGTGCCGGGTGAGCACCGTGCCGTCGACCGGGGTGGTGATGCGCGTGCGGGCGAGCCGCGCCTGTGCCTCGGCGAGCTGGGCCGCAACGACCTTGACGTTGGCGGCGTCGGTCACGGCCGTGGCGCGCCGCTTCTCAATGTCTTCCGCAGACAGCGCTCCCGCTGCCTCGACGCCCTGCGCCCGGCGGTACTCGGCTGCCGAAAGTGCGGCCTGCGCCTGCGCCTGCTCGAGCGATGCCGAGAGGCGGTTGACCTGCTGCACCATTACCGAGTCGTCGATCCTGGCCAATACCTGGCCGCGCTTCACGTGGTCGCCCGCCTCGACGTACACCGCTACGATCCGACCGGTGTCGCCCTCGTTGGCGATCGGCATGTCGTAGCGCGCCGCGATGGCACCTGTGAAGCTTACGCTCGAGGTAACGGCCTGCTCCCCGGGCACGATCACGCTGACGAGCGGCACGCCGCCACGGTCTGCCAGCGTCTGGGTGGGCTTCGCGCCTCCGGCCAGAAGCTTCCACGCGACCAGGGCGATGAGCAGTAGCGCTGCAATCGCCCCGAGCGTCCACTTCCATCGGTTCATAGCACTCGGCGACGTCGCGCCCGCGGCGCGTATCGAGGTGGCGGGTGGCTCGGGAATCGGAGCAGGGGTCGGAACGCGTTCGAAGGGGCGATCGCGCCCGATCCAGGTTACGTGATCGTCCTGGCTTTCTGGGGGGCTCACGATGTGTTCCGGGTTTGTACCCACGGGCATATTCCTTAGGATCTCGGCCCCTGAATCCGCGGCACCGGCGGAGTCTGTGACCCCGGTGCGCTGCCTAAGTTTAGGACTCCCCGAGGGAAATCAACCGTCGGACGCGCCAGGCAGACACTGACAGGCGACGGGCCGAGATGACAGCTCGCCACGCGATGGTGCCGGGAAGTCGATTCGGGAGTTATCTAACGATCCCCTGTGTTGAACGCTCCCGCCGTGGCACCCCGCCAGCCCCTGCAATCGGGGGGGCGAAGTGTAACAAAATGCCACACCGCCGAGCGCGAATGATGGGAGATCCGGCGATGGGCACGAAGCGGGAAATTGCAGCGGCCGATGGGTTGCAGGTCGCTGACGTCGGGTCTTAGTGTTTGCGAGGGGGAAGCATGACTACGACGCGCCGCGACCTGCTCACAACTGCGCTCGCCGCCGCCGGGGCAGCAGTGACACCGAAGCTGACCTCCGCCGCGGAGCCGGACGGCACCCACGAGCACCAGGCCGTTCCATCCGATCCCGCTTTGCGGGTCAAAGCGCTCGAATCGCTCATGGTGGCGAAAGGACTGGTCGATCGAGCAGCACTCGATGCAGTGATCGATACGTACGAGCACCAGGTCGGGCCGCATATCGGTGCACGAATCGTCGCGCGTGCCTGGGCCGATCAGGGCTACAAGCAGCGGCTGCTCTCCGACGGTACGGCGGCGATTGCGGAGTTGGGTTACGGCGGCAACACACTGGTAGTGCTGGAGAACACCAGGCAAGTGCACAACCTCGTCGTTTGCACCCTCTGTTCGTGCTACCCGTGGGGCGTGCTCGGCCTGCCACCGGTCTGGTACAAATCCGCGGCCTACCGCTCGCGTGCCGTGATTGATCCGCGCGGCGTGTTGCGCGAGTTGGGTCTCGAGTTGGCGGACGATGTCGAAGTACGCGTATGGGACAGCACGGCGGAAGTGCGCTACCTGGTGCTGCCGGAGCGGCCGGCCGGGACTGCAGGGATGAGCGAAGCGCAACTCGCGGCCCTCGTGACCCGCGATGCGATGGTGGGGATCGCCAGGGCAACGGCACCCCGCCAGGAAGGTCACGCATGAACGGCGTTCACGACATGGGCGGTATGCAGGACATGGGGCCGATAC
>DATIZW010000289.1:0-3049 GCA_035516875.1 Steroidobacteraceae bacterium | reverse complement strand
GTTCTGCAGGAATGAGCGCGCCATCATCCGCTGCCGGCTGTCTCCGGCGGGCTGCCTGCTGACACTGGTGCCGGTCGCGGCGATCCTGGTTGCGAGCATTCGGCTGCACTGCGTGGACGTGCCGCTCAATCTGAAGTATCGGGGACCCAACGAGCTCTGGTGCGCCGCAACGCTGTGCAAGGGGGAAGAAATGGGGTGGTTCGAGCATGGCTCGACGATCATCGTCTTCGCGCCGCTCGGCGTGGCGCTGTGCGCCGGGCTGCGGCAGGGCAGTGTCATCCGCATGGGCCAGCCGCTGCTGCGTCTTGCCGGCGAGTGACGCTTGGACGGAGTCGCCGTCATCACGGGCACCACGCACGGCATCGGCCGTGTGACCAGTCGCGAGCTGGCGAGAGCGGGACGTGTGGTGGTCATGTTGTGCCGTGACCTCGACGCCGGACGCGCAGTGCGTGACGAGATTCTCACCCAGCTTCCGCGCGCCTCGGTCCACCTGGTTCACTGCGACCTGGCATCGCTTCAATCGGTGCGCAGCAGCGCCGCCGCGGTGCGCAGCTCGTACGGCAGCATCGATCTGCTGGTCAACAATGCCGGCATGGTGAGCACGCGGCACCGCGTGTCGGTGGATGGGTTCGAGCTCACGTTTGCGACCAACCACATCGGGCCGTTTCTCCTTACCGCGCTGCTGCTCGACCGCCTGGATAAGACCGCGCGGGTGATCAATGTCGCCTCGCGCGCCCACTTCCGTGCGCACCCGGACTTCGACCGGGTCACGAACCCACGAGCGCCTTACAACGCGATGGCGGCCTATGCGCAGTCGAAGCTCGCCAACGTGCTGCACACGTTCGCCCTGGCGCGCCGCCTGGCCGGGACACGTATCTGCGTCAACTGCCTCCATCCGGGAGTCGTGGCATCCAACCTCCTGCCGGGCTGGTTGCGGCTCATCAAGCCGCTGCTCAGTCGCGGGATCCTTGACGTCGAAGACGGCGCGCGCACGACGCTGCATCTGGCGCTCGCTGAGGGCGCCGGCGCCGTCACCGGGCGCTACTTCGATGAGCGGCAGCAGGTAGCGTGTGCGGCGAAGCTCGCGCACGACGTGCGGCTGCAGGAAACGCTGTGGCGTAAGAGTTCGTTGTGGTCGGGAGTGGCGCCGTGACGCCGCCGCTCGCGACAGATTTTGCATACCGCAACCACCCCTGACAGGAGAGGCACGTCATGTCAGCGAGCGCCCGATCGAGGATCACAGAGACATTACTGTTCGCCAGCAACTTTCTGCGCCACCCGTACATGCTCGGCTCGGTCATCCCGAGCTCGCGGTTCCTGGTCAACCAGGTGCTCAAACCGATCGAATGGGAGCGAGCGCGCGTGCTCGTGGAGTATGGACCTGGCGTCGGCTCCTTCACCGGCGAGATTCTGCGCCGCATGCGCTGCGACGCACGCCTGGTTGCCCTCGAGACCAATCGAGACTTCGTCGCGTTCCTGCGGGCGCAGCTGCCGGACGAGCGTCTGCGCGTGGTGCACGAATCCGCCGCCGAGGTGCAGACGGTGCTCGAGCAGCTCAAAGCCGACTACATCATCTCCGGCATTCCGCTCGGCAGCATGCCCGAAGCAGTGCGAGCCGACATCGTGGCCAAGAGCCACGCCGCGCTCGCGCCCGGGGGGGCGTTCATCGTGTACCAGTTCACCGCGCGTGTGCTTCCGGCACTGCGACGCACTTTCGGTGACGTGCGCCACAGCTTCGAGCTGTACAACCTTCCGCCCGCGCAGCTGTTCATCTGCGCCGCGGGCCGCGGCTAGGCCCGCAAATGCTCCTGCGCTGATTGCGCGCGTGCCTAGTCGGCGCCCGCCAGGATCTGGTGCTTGACCAGCATGCGCACGCCCGTCGCCCAGCCTTCCTCGCCGCCGGCGAAGTTCGCCTCTTCCTGGTCGAGGAGCTTGCCGCTGCGGGCGTCGCGGATCTGAATGCGGACGTAGTAATCGGTCTGGGTCACCTTAGTCAGCACCCCGGCGAGCGACTGTTCGGCGCCGAGCTGCAAGGCGACGGTCGCCTCGCAGCCGTTGCAGTTCTGCAGCGACTTCTGCGCCGCAGCAACCTGGCTGGGATCGATCACGATATAGCGCCCCGACCGTGCCAGCTCGCTGCGCGCCGCTGCGCTGACGGTGGCCATGGTGGCCGGACTGCTGGTACTCCTGCCGAGCAGCGCCTCAGAGGGACTCGCATCCTCGAGCTTGAAATCGAATACCGCAATTTTCACCGGCGGTGATCTCGGCACATCCCCGGCCACAGCCGGCGTAAAGTCGAGGCTGAGGGCAAGCACGCCGATCGGTCCGAGGCTCGCAAGCGCACGATACAAGGCGGACATGGAAATTCTCCGGAAACGCCGCGGCCGCAGGGTCTGCCGGGCGTGGCCGAGGCTCCTGCCCGAAAGGGCAGCTTGTCACAGCGCGACGCGTCGAACCATCGTGCAGATCGGCTAAGTCGATCGGAGGGGCAATCGCCATGAACCCGAGGCCACGCGTTCTCGCAGCCAGCTTCTCCCCCGGCGTACTGGCGGTGGTCGCCGTCCTCGCCATCGCCAGCACCCGCGCTCAGCTTGCTGCCGCGCAGGCCGCCAAGCCGACGTCGCCGCCGCCGCAGAGTGGATCAGCAGCACCGGCAGCAAAGAGCGGGTCGGCGCCCTCCACACAACAACAGGCTGCGAAAGTACCAGCGGATCAGCTCGACTCGCTTGTGGCTCCCATTGCGCTCTATCCCGACCCGCTGCTGGCGCAGACGCTGGCCGCCGCTACCTATCCTCTCGAGATCATTCAGCTGCAGCAATGGCTCAAGAAAAATCCCGGGCTGAAGGACAAGGCCCTGGCCGATGCGGTGGCGAAGCAGCCCTGGGACCCGAGCGTCCAGTCGATGGCTGCCTTGCCGGACGTGGTCAAGCGTCTGGCCGAGGACATCCAGTGGACGACGGATCTCGGCAACGCATTCCTTGCGCAGCAGAAGGATGTCATGGACGCGGTGCAACGGATGCGCAAGAAAGCCCAGGACAAGGGCACGCTG
>DATIZW010000288.1:0-5515 GCA_035516875.1 Steroidobacteraceae bacterium | reverse complement strand
GCCTGGAACGACTTCTCGGCCTGCTGCAGCGTGCTGCGCGCGTGAAAGATTTCGCGGCCGATCGTGAGGCGCACGTAATTGCGATCCGCCTCCACCACCTCGACCTGGGACACGTCGAGCATGTGCATGCGGCTGCCGGCTTCGGCGAGCACACGCGGCTGCGCGTCGGCGCGCACCCGCGCGGAGCGCTCGAGCTGCTCGAGAAGCGCGGCGAGCGTGCCCTGGCGGTCGAAGGCGTCGGCTGCTTCATGGCGGCGACGCACGCGCTCGACGGTCGCCTTGAAGCGCGCATCGTCGAAGGGCTTGAGCAGATAGTCGACCGCGCTCACCTCGAAGGCTTCGAGCGCGTAGTGATCGTAGGCCGTAACGAACACGATGAGCGGCAGCGTCTCGGGCTCGAGAGCGCGCGCCAGCGCCATGCCGGTCAGGGAATCCATCTGGATATCGAGGAACAGCACCTGCGGCGGATTGCTGCGGATCGCCTCGAGCGCCGCCCGGCTGTCACCATACTCGCCGATCACCTTCAGGTCGGGCTCACGCTCGCAGCACTCGCGCACCGTGCGCCGCGCCGCCGGCTCATCGTCGACGATCATGACCGTCATCACGTCGGCGGACTTTCGGCATCCGTCCGTGGCGCTCCCGCGGGACCATCGCGCAGCAGCGGCATGTGGATCTCCGCGAGCCACACATCGTCCTCGACCGGTCCGGCGGTGAAGCTGGCGGTATCACCGAATTGCACCTCGAGCCGCTCGCGCACGTTCGCGATGCCGATGCCGGTGAGCCCGGCCGCGCGACCCGGCGCTATGGTGTTGAGGACCCGCAGTACCAGGCGCTCGCCGCTCGCATAGGCCTCGACGCGGATGGTGACCGGTCCTTCGTGTCCGGCGAGCCCGTGCACCACGGCGTTCTCGACCAGCGGCTGAAGGATGAGACTCGGCACCCAGGCCAGCGCCACTTCCTCGCGCAGCGGCACCCGGATGGTGAGCCGGTCGGCGAAGCGCCTCTGCTGCAGCTCGAGATACAGCGTAACGAACTGCAGCTCATCGGCGAGGCGCGAGAATTCTCGCTCGCCGGCCGTGAGCAGCCGCCGCAGCAGATCGCCGAGCTGCACCACCATCGCCTGCGCGGCCGGCGGGTCCCAGGTGATCTGCCCGCGGATGGTGTGCAGCAGATTGAACAGCGTGTGCGGTGAGAGCTGCATGCGCAGCGCCGCCAGATGCGCCTGCGTCAGTGCCCGCTCGAGCGCTGCGGAGCGCAGCTGCGAGTCACGCAGCCGCTGGTAGAAGAGGAACCCGGTAATCAGCGCCAGCCCGAACCCGTAGGTGACGAGGAAGCTGGTGATGCTCGCGAGCCAGATGGGAATCTCGTGCTGCGAGAATGCCTGCCAGCTGCTCCACTCCTCGTCCATCGAGCCGTGCGCCTTATAAGTGCCGTGCCAGTGCGCAGTCAGGTACTCGCCCGCGACCAGCGCCGGCGAGGCGAGGATTGCGAAGCCCAGCGCACAGGCCAGCTGCAGCGGCACCGCGCGCCACAGCGGCTGCCAGCCGGTGCGCAGCGAGCGCCACATGCTGAGGATGAAGAGCGGATAGAGTATGAGGTGCTGCAGCAGCCGCGCGTCCCAGGCGGCGAACACATGCTCGATCTTCATCAGCGACAGGCTCGCCTGCATGTTGTTCGCATACATGACATTCGACAGCGCGACGTAGATCCAGAAGACCGTGAGCACGCCGAGCAGCGGCCGGAAACCGCTGGTGCTCGTCGCGGTCGCCGGCACCGCGCCCGCGCGCAGCGGCGGCGCAGGCAAGCCGAGTGCCGGTGCGACTCGTTCCAAGGGTGAAGCGCTCATGCCCCGCTATCCTGTGTGTGCCAATGCTCGGCCACTTTGACTGCTAGCGTACCTCCAACCGCGTTCCCCGTGCGTCCCCGATGAAGTTCGGGGGACGACCCCGTTGCCCGCAGGGACGAGCTCGCAGGGCGCTGTGAAATCGCTCCGGCGGAGCGCGAGATGAGCGCGCCGCGCACGCACGTCGTGGCGCAACTGCGCACGGTGAAGCGCGGTACGAACGCGTCGGGTGCGGGGATCAACACGTGTTCCGGGTACTTAGCGCAAGCGCGTGTTAGGAGTTTCATATGCAGCGTGGAAACCCAGTAACGCCAACACCGCTGACCAACACGACGGGAGATGATCATGACGAACGCCAACGCGATGCTCCGCCACGCCGCCATCCGCACCGCCCTCGGTGCCTGCCTGATCGCCGCCCTCTCGGGTACTGCATACGCCGCCGCGCCTGGTACCGCAAGTGCCTCGATACGCGTCAGCTATGGTGACCTCAATCTCACCGGCGAGCAGGGCAACAAGGAACTCTACGCGCGTATCGTCTCCGCGGCGCGCCAGGTGTGTGCAGCCGACCAGACCGACAGTCGCGACCTGCACGCGCGCGCGCTCGAGCAGTCGTGCGAGCGACAGGCGGTGGCGACTGCCGTCGAGCGGGTGAACAGCCCGAAGCTTGCCGCGCTCTACAGCGCGCACCAGCATGGCGGCTGATAGTGCGGAACGCGGCGCCGTGCCGCGCATGCGGGTAGCCCGGTGGGGCGCCCGGTGCGCGGTAAGGCGGCGCCCGCCGCTGACGACTCCTGTCAACCGATCGCGGCGAGCTCGGCAGCGCTCAGCTTGATCGACGCCGCCGCGACATTCTGCTCGAGGTGCGCGACCGACGAGGTTCCCGGGATCGGCAGCATCGCCGGCGACTTCGCGAGCAGCCAGGCGATGGCAACCTGCAGCACGCTCACTCCGTGCACGCGTGCCGCCTCTTCGACCGCGTGGCTGGCGCGGCTCTCAAGCCGGTCGGCCGAGCCACCGGCAATCGGCGCCCAGGGGATGAATGCCAGGCCGTCGCGCGCGCACACTCCGAGGACCTCATCCGAGCGGCGGTCGGTGAGGTTGTAACGGTTCTGCACCGAAACGATCGGCGCGATGCGGCGTGCCCGCGCCAGCTCCAGGGTGTTGAAATTCGACACGCCGATGTGCCGGATCTTGCCGGCGTGCTGCAGCTGCGCGAGCGCCTCGATCGAATACTCGAGCACCACGTACGGATCGACGGCGTGGAACTGGTACAGGTCGATCCTCTCGACCCTGAGACGACGCAGGCTCGCCTCGCAAGCCTCCCGCAGATGCTCGGGCCGTCCGTCCGCAATCCACTGGCTTGCCCCCGGACGCGTGAGCCCGCCCTTGGTGGCAATCACCAGAGCAGGTGGGTACGGATGGAGCGCTTCGGCGATCAGCTCCTCGCTCACTTTCGGACCGTAGGCATCGGCCGTGTCGATGAAGTTCACGCCGAGCTCGACCGCACGGCGCAGCACCGCGCGCGCCTCGGCGGGGTCCTTCGGCTCACCCCAGATCCCGGGGCCGGTAATGCGCATCGCCCCGAAACCGAGCCGATTCACCGTGAGGTCGCCGCCGAGGGTGAGCGTGCCGGCGGCCGCCGCGGCGGTGCTCACCGAAGCTGCGGCTGACGCAGCCGCGCCGGGCGCGGCGGTCCGCGCGTCGCGCGCGGCCATCAGACCCGCCATTCCGACGACACCCTTCACGAGCACCTGCCTGCGCGTCAGCAGCGATGGGGCCATCGGCTGATGCTACAGCCGTGCGTGCATGAACACCATGAAGGATGTCGGGCGATAGGCGTAAGACGCGTTGAGTGCGCTCGGGTAGCTATAAGTGCTCACCAGCGCGCCGACGCCAAGGCTCACGCCGCCGAGCTGCACAAAGTCGTGGACATAGCCGGCCGACAGCGAATTGACGACGAACAATCGCCCGTAGAGGGGTTGCCCGGCGAGGAACAGGTCGTCCTTTCCGACGCGCTCGAATCGCGCGAATACCGCGTGTGCCGGGGTCAGCCGTACTTCAGACTCGAGCAGAAAGGCATCGCTCCCCTGCCCCGCAGTGGGCGCGTTGTGTCCCCAGGCGACGGTGGTCTGCCAGGAGAGCGCAAGCGGCGCGTTGTAGCTCACCGATGCGGTCGTGCGTTGCACGTTGACCCCCGGCTCGAGTTGCTCCGGGGTTACGAGATGTCCACTGCTCGCCTGCAGCGACCAGTCCGCGCCCGGGTTGCAGGCGAGGCGTACGGCCCAGGAATCGAGCGGCCCGGTCTCGATGTTGTAATGGTCCTGATCGGGCTCGCGACCATTGAACGCCGATGCTTCGAGCTTGAGGTTGCGCCAGATGAAGCCACCGGTCAGCACGCCCCAGCTCACGTGCGTGGAATCCAGCCAGTGGTGCCCGAGCGGTGCCTGCGGGTTGTCCACCGCGGACAGCCGATGCATGAAGGCCGGGGGCCCGAGCGCCGGCTCGCCGGGTAGTCCCGCGTACACATAGAGCGAGCTGTCGGGCGAGGTATCGTGACTGTAAGTGACGGCAGCCTCCATGAGCAGATCGTGCGGATGCTGGCGATCGACCAGCGGGACCACGCCATTGGCGGTCTCGCCGGTCTGAAAGAGGAGCGGATAGCCGTCCCTGCCCATCAGAGGGTCCGCCGAGAGCATGAGGCGCACGCCGAAGGCGCCGTCACTGAGTTCGCGGCGGGCGAGCAGCATCAGCCAGCTGTTGGAGAAGGTCTGCGTTGCGCCGCGTGGCCCACCCTGGTCATCGTAGATGAGGTTCACCAGCCCATGCACCATGCCCATCCACCGCCCGCTCAGCCGATGCAGGCCCGTCAGGAATGTCGAGTCGGGCTGCCAGCTCGTTCCGGAACTCTCGCGAGTCAACGCGTAGGGCCCGTAAAAGCCTGCCATCCCGCTCATGCCCTCGGCGCCGGCAGGCTCTGCGATCGGCGCGTCCGCCGGCGATGCCTGCGCGCGGGCCGCGCCTGTCCCTGCAAGGAGTGCGCAGCCGATGATTACCCGGACCGGGGAGCGGCTGACTCGGGCAGGCGGCGATTCGCAGGCCATGACACGCGGCGCGTGCCCACGGCGATAGGTGCGCTCTAACCTGCTCCGGCGTGCGCGAGCTCCTGCGGGGGATCCGGTGAGGCGCTTCTGTATGCGGTGCACTATATTAGACACCAAAGATATATATGATGTAGGTAGATGAGATCACAGGTAAACAAAATTGCTCTTGGCTCACAGCGCACATATATTTTGCAGCGCACTTAAGGCAGAGGCAGCTGGCCGGAGTCCGGCGCGGGGAGCGGCCCTTGCCACATCGGGTGCGCGCGGTGGCAGCAGAGCCGATCGGCCTTGGTAAGATCATTGCGATGCACCCACCGCCGCAAATCATGCCCCTGAGCGACCTCGTCAAGCACGTTGGCGAGGAGATGGGGGTTTCATCCTGGATCACGCTCGACCAGGCGCGCATCAGCGAGTTCGCCCATTGCACGGGCGATCACCAGTGGCTGCATGTCGACGCGGAACGTGCCGCACGCGAGAGCCCCTATGGCGCCACGATCGCGCACGGCTTTCTCACGCTGTCGCTGATCGCGCCCACCGCTTTTGAGGTGCTGGTGGCGCGCGTGGCGCCGAA
>DATIZW010000287.1:0-6700 GCA_035516875.1 Steroidobacteraceae bacterium | reverse complement strand
CGACCCAGGTGCCGGGCACCCAGTAGTAGCCGCCAGGCGCCCACGCCCAGTAGCCCGGAGTCCACAGGTAGCCCTCCACCGGGCAAGGCGGCTGCTCGTACTGCGGCAGCGGCGGTGGCGGCTCACTCGCCTGCATATCGGTTTCGGCGGCCGGTTCGGCTGCCGGCGGCGGAGCGGGTGCGACATAGGCCGGCTGCGGCGGCGGCGCCGGTGCGTCAACTCCCGCGCGCACGACGCATCCGCTGAGCTCGGTGGCCGCTGCGCCGAGCAGTAGCAGGCCGGCGAGAGGCGCGAGGGTGATCCGCAGGTCCTGGCAAGCTTTCAACATAACACCGCCCTGGTTTGGTGTGGTGACGCAGCCTACGCAGCCCCGCCGGCTTCACGAAACACATAACGTCACAATTTCGGCGCGGGTACGCGGCTTAAGCAAATCTAATCCGTTCCCCCGCGGGCGTTGTCGCCCGATGACGACAGGCGGCGTGTGGCACCTGATGCAGCGCGGCTTCGCGGCGGTGACTCTCTGCGACTCGGTAGTGCAGACTTCACCCTGCTGGCGCACGGGTCGTGTTTTCGTTTCCCGTCAGCGTCACGGCTGCGATCGGTCAACGGGGGATAGGGATGCTCAGGTTCGCAATAGGGCTTCGGGTGGTTTGCATCTTCGCGTCGCTGGCGCTCTGCACGGCATCCAACGGGGCATCGGACAGCAGATCGATCGAGCAGGCGGCGCACGGCGCCTATGTCACTGCGATCAACAGTAACGACGTCAATACCCTGCTTGCCGATCTGACTGACGACATCGTTTATCAGTCGCCGGGCGAGCCAGAGATCGTCGGCAAG
This sequence comes from Steroidobacteraceae bacterium, assembly GCA_035516875.1. Lineage (GTDB taxonomy): Bacteria > Pseudomonadota > Gammaproteobacteria > Steroidobacterales > Steroidobacteraceae > 13-2-20CM-66-19. The sequence goes on along the minus strand of DATIZW010000287.1, from coordinate 5,863 downwards.
GCGGCAGTACGCAAGTGGCTCACCGAGTATTTCGGCGGGACGCGCACGCACTGGGAGAAAATGTCGATCGGCCTCGTCGTTAACGGCGACTGGGCGTTCGAGCGCTACACCTACAGGTCGACCGATACCGACAAGAAAACCGGTGCGGTAACGACCGACACCGGCAAAGGCATCAACATCTTCCGCCGCGGCAGCGACGGGCGCTGGCGCGTGGCAATCGACGGCTGGAGCTCAGATCGGCCAGCGGACCGATAAGAGGCCGCCGCGGTAATGCAACCCCGCTCCGGCAGCGCTCACTCCCACTCGATCGTCGCCGGGGGCTTGCCGGAGACGTCATAGACGACGCGCGAGATGCCGCTGACCTCGTTCACGATGCGCCGCGAGACCTGGTCGAGAAATTCGTAGGGGAGCCGTGCCCAATGTGCCGTCATGAAGTCCACCGTCTCGACGGCGCGCAGCGCGATCACGTAGTCGTAGCGGCGACCGTCACCCATGACGGCGACCGAGCGCACCGGCAGAAACACCGCGAAGGCCTGACTGGTGCGGTCGTAGAGATCGTGCCGGCGCAGCTCCTCGATGAAGATGGCGTCGGCGCGGCGTAACAGCTCGAGGTAGTCGCTGCGCACCTCGCCGAGGATGCGCACCGCGAGCCCCGGACCGGGGAAGGGATGGCGGCTGACCATCTCGCGGGGCAGCCCGAGCTCCAGACCCAGCCGCCGCACTTCGTCCTTGAACAACTCGCGCAGCGGCTCGACCAGCTTGAGGTGCATCCTCTCCGGCAGGCCGCCGACGTTGTGGTGCGACTTGATTACGTGCGCCTTGCCGGTGCGGGCGCCGGCCGATTCGATCACGTCGGGATATATCGTCCCCTGGGCGAGGAATTGCACCCCGGCGAGCCTGAGTGCCTCTTCTTCGAATATGTCGACGAAAGTGCGACCGATGATCTTGCGCTTGGCCTCCGGGTCGCTCACCCCGGCGAGGGCGGCGAGGAAGCGTGCCGCGGCATCGACACGTATTACGCGCACCCCCAGGTGAGCGGCAAAAGTGCTCATTACCTGGTCGCCTTCGCCTGCGCGCAGCAGCCCATGATCGACGAATACGCATGTCAGCTGTTCGCCAATGGCACGTTGCAGAAGCGCCGCGACCACCGAGGAGTCGACGCCCCCCGAGAGCCCGAGCAGCACCTTGCCTTTGCCGACCTGCTCGCGAACCCGCTCGATCCCATCCTCGATGATGTTGCCGGTGCTCCACAGGGCGTCACAGCCGCAGATCTCGCGGACGAAGCGCTCGAGCAGTCGCATCCCCTGTGCGGTATGAGTCACCTCGGGGTGAAACTGCACGCCATAGAAGCGGCGCCGTTCGTCGCCCATGGCGGCGAGCGGAATCGTGTTGGTGCTGGCGCTGGCGATGAATCCCGGTGGCAGTTCCTCCACACGGTCGCCGTGACTCATCCACACATCGAGTACCGCACGACCCGTGGCGCTGCGGCGGTCGGCGAGATCATCGAGCAGCCGCGTCGCAGCGGTGACCGTGACCTCGGCGTAGCCGAACTCACGATTGCTCGAGGGCGTTACGCGGCCGCCGAGCTGCGCCGCCATGGCCTGCATGCCGTAGCAGATTCCAAGCACCGGTACGCCGAGCTCGAACACCGCCGCGGGCGCCCGCGGCGCCGCCGCGGCGGTAACCGATTCGGGGCCCCCGGAGAGGATGACACCGCGCGGGCGGAAGGCGCGGACCTCGGCATCGCTCACGTCGAAAGGGTGAATCTCGCAGTAGACGCCGAGCTCGCGCACGCGCCGCGCGATGAGCTGCGTGTACTGCGCGCCGAAGTCCAGGATCAGGATCCGATGCGCATGGATGTCGGGGTGTTCGGCCGCGGCGGTCGGTGCGCCGGCAGTTCGTGGAACGCTCGCCATCGAAGGCTCAGGACACCCGGTAGTTGGGTGCTTCCTTGGTGATGCTCACGTCGTGCACGTGACTTTCGCGTACTCCGGCGCCGGTGATGCGAACGAACACCGGCCGCGTGCGCAAGTCGGCGATGTTACGGCTGCCGGTGTACCCCATCGCCGCACGCAAGCCACCGGAGAGCTGCTGCAGGATGGTGACCACGCTGCCCTTGTAGGGCACGCGACCCTCGACGCCCTCGGGCACCAGCTTCTCGAGCTCGGTAGCGGCGTCCTGGAAGTAGCGGTCCGCGGAACCGTGCCGCTCCGCCATGGCGCCGAGCGAGCCCATGCCGCGATACGATTTGTAGGACGCGCCCTGATAGAGCTCGACCTCGCCCGGGGACTCCTCAGTGCCGGCGAACAACCCGCCGATCATGACGGCGTGTGCGCCGGCGGCGATTGCCTTGGCGAGGTCACCCGAGAAACGGATGCCGCCGTCGGAGATGACCGGCACGTCCGCATCGCGCAGTGCCTCGGCGACGTTTGCCACGGCGGAGATCTGCGGTACGCCGACGCCGGCCACGACGCGCGTGGTGCAGATCGAGCCCGGGCCGATGCCGACCTTTACCGCGTCGGCGCCGGCATCGATCAGCGCCCGCGCCGCGTCCGCCGTGGCGATATTGCCGGCGACCACCTGGCCATCCGCCCACTTCGACTTGATGCGCTTCACAGTATCGATCACGCCCTGCGAATGGCCGTGCGCCGTGTCGACCACCACCAGGTCGACGCCCGCCTCGCGCAGCGCCGCGACCCGCTCGAGCGTGTCGGGCGTGGTGCCGACGGCTGCGCCGACGCGCAGCCGCCCACCCTCGTCCTTGCAGGCCCGCGGGAACTCGGTGGCCTTCTGGAAATCCTTCACCGTGATCATGCCAACCAGCTCGTGCGAGCCGTTCACCACCAGCAGCTTCTCGATGCGGTGCTTGTGCAGCAGCGCGAGAACCTCCTCCTTGGAGGCGTCCTCGCGCACCGTGACCAGCCGCTCCTTGGGCGTCATCACCGACGACACCGGGGCTTCGAGCTTGTGCTCGAAGCGCAGATCGCGGTGCGTAACGATGCCGACCGCCTTCTTGCCGACCACCACCGGGACTCCGGAAATGCCGCGCGAGCGGGTGAGGTCGAGCACCTCGCGGATCGACATGTTGGGTGAGACTGTGATCGGGTCCCTGATGACGCCACTCTCGAATTTCTTCACCCGGCCGACCTCGCGCGCCTGGGCGTCGATGGTCATGCTCTTGTGAATAATGCCGATACCACCCTCCTGGGCGATCGTGATGGCCAGGCGCGCCTCCGTCACCGTGTCCATGGCGGCCGAGATCAGCGGCACGTTGAGCTGGATACGGCGCGTTATGCGGGTGGAGAGATCCACCTCGCGTGGCAGAATTTCCGAGTAGGCGGGGACCAGGAGAACGTCGTCGAAGGTGAGAGCTTCTTCGAGAATGCGCATGCGTAATTATAGGCGCTAGGCCCCGCGCGGTAAACCTCGTGCTAAGGTGCCCTCGTGTCCACAGGCTTTGAATTCGGCGCAGTTTCCGCACCCGTACGGGAGGTGTACAGCGTCTCGCGCCTCAACCGCGAAGTGCGCACACTCCTCGAGCGGGCCTTGCGGGTGGTGTGGGTGGAAGGGGAGCTGTCGAACTTCTCCCAGCCGGCCTCGGGTCACTGGTACTTCAGCCTCAAGGATCGCGACGCGCAGCTGCGCTGCGCCATGTTCCGCATGAAGAATGTGCTCGTCGGCTTCACGCCGCGCGAGGGCGCACAGTTGCTGGTGCGCGGGCGCATCAGCGTGTACGAGGCGCGCGGCGAGTATCAGCTGATCGTCGAGCACCTCGAGGAAGCGGGGCTCGGCGCGCTCAAGCGCAACTTCGAGCGGCTCAAGGCCAAGCTCGCCGCGGAAGGCTTGTTTGCCCTGGAGCGCAAGCGCTCCCTGCCGCGCTTCCCACGTCGCGTGGGCGTCATCACCTCGCCGACGGGCGCGGCACTGCACGACATCCTCAAGATCCTCGCACGGCGCTATCCGCCGGCGGCGGTGCTCGTGTACCCGACCGCGGTGCAGGGTGCTGCCGCCGTGCCCGCACTCGTTGCGGCGCTCACGACGGCTTCGGCACGCAGAGAATGCGACGTGCTGATCCTCGCCCGTGGCGGAGGCTCGCTCGAGGACCTGTGGGCGTTCAACGACGAGCGCGTGGCACGCGCCATCCACGCCTGCGCTCTGCCGGTGGTCTCCGGCGTCGGCCACGAGATCGACTTCAGCATCGCGGACTTCGTCGCCGATGCGCGCGCCCCAACGCCCTCGGCCGCGGCAGAGCTCGTGGTGCCCGACCGCCTCGCCTGCCTCGAAGCGATCGCCCGCGCCGCGCAGCGACTCAGCGGTGGCGTGCGGCGGGAGCTGCGCGTCGGGAGCACGCGGCTCGAGGCAGCGCGGCGGCGCCTCAGCCTCGTGCATCCGGGAGTGCGCCTGCAGCAGCGGATGCAGCGGCTCGATGACCTCATGCGGCGTCTCGCCGCCGCGGCGCGCGCGGGGCTGCATCAGGACGCACGCCGGCTCGCCCATAGCCACGCGCGGCTGCTCGGGCGCTCGCCACTGCGGTTGCTGAGCGAGCAGCGCGCGGCCCACCAGGCGCTGCAGGCGCGGCTCGACCGCGCCGTGAGCGAGCAGCTCTCGCGCGCTGCGCATCGCCTGGCGCTCGCGCAGCGTGCACTCGATGCCGTGAGTCCGCTGGCGACGCTGACGCGTGGGTTCGCGATCGTGACGCGCGCCGACGGGACGCTGCTCACGGATGCGGCCGCGGTGGGCGACGGCGATGACATCGAGGCGCGCCTCGCACGCGGCATCCTGGTGGCGCGCGTGACCGGCAGGAAGTGAGGCCGGCCATGTCGCGAGAGCGTCCGGGCGCAACGTCGGCGGCCTTGCGCGGTGCCGGCGCGCTGGCGGCGTGCGCAGCCAGCCTGACGTGTGCGGCAGCGGTGGCTTGCGCCGCGGCGGCGGACGCGTCGGCGGCGCCGCCCCTGCCGCAGGAGGAGCGGGTGCCCGGAGGCGTCGCCTTACTGAGCATCGCGGACGCGACCGGGCAGACGCCGCTCGTGACCTTCGCGGAGCGGCGCGTGCTCGTCTTGCCGGTGGCCGGCAAGTGGCTCGCCGTAGTCGGCATTCCGCTCTCGCAGGCGCCGGGTCCCGCGGCAGTGCGCGTCCACGACAGCACGCCGGCGGGGAGCACGATCGGCTTCGAGGTCGGCGACAAGCAGTACACCGTGCAGCATCTCAACGTGGCGCCACGTCAGGTCGATCTGTCGCCGCAGGACCTGGCGCGCGTCAACCGCGAGCAGCCACGCCTGCGCGAGGCTTACGGCACCTATTCGGAGCACACGCCGCCCAGCCTGCGGTTACTGCCACCCGTGCCCGGTGTCCGCTCGAGCTCCTACGGAATGCGGCGCGTATTCAACAACGAGCCGCGCAACCCACACAGCGGCATGGACATTGCCGCTGACACGGGCACCCCGGTGCACGCCGCGGCCGCCGGCCGCGTGGTCGATACCGGCAACTTCTTCTTCAACGGCAACACGGTGATCCTCGATCACGGCGAGGGTCTCGTCACGATGTACTGTCACCTGAGCGCCATAGGCGTGAGGCGCGGCGAGCAGGTGCCGGCGGGCGCGGTGATCGGCAAGGTCGGCGCGACCGGGCGTGCCACCGGCCCGCACCTGCATTTCGGTGTGGCGCTCAATGCCACTTTCGTCGACCCGGCGCTGTTCCTGCCCCCGCCGAGCGCGCCGCAGTCCGCAACCAGTGACGGCTCCGGCTGACGACGGGCGCGACGTCGCCTTCATGCGCGCGGCGCTCGCCCGGGCCGCAGCCGCGGCGCTCGGCGGCGAAGTGCCGGTGGGTGCGGTGCTGGTGCGCGATGAGGAGATCATAGCGG
>DATIZW010000286.1:0-2986 GCA_035516875.1 Steroidobacteraceae bacterium | reverse complement strand
CGACACGCTCTATGTCGTCGACACCAGCTCCAACAGCGTCGTCGCCTTCGCCAACGTATCGAGCATCGCCGCCGGCGGCATCGCCGTCGATGGGCAGTGCAGCTCGGTCGCCGCGCCGCCGACCCCGGCCCCGACTTTCAGCGGCCCGTCCGCCGCTTCGGCGCGCGTGATCGCGCACGGCAGTCCGCTGTTCACCCCCATAAGCGCGGCGCTGCTGGCCGATGGCGACCTCATCATCGGCAATGGCGACGTCAACATCGGCGCCGGCCAGACGCCGAACCTCGCCATCGAAGTCTCGCCGATGATGCCGGGCGGGTTCGTCGGTCAACCCGTGCAGCTCGACACCAGCGGAACTCCCGGCGCGCTGTTCGGTATCGCGGCAACCGTGGACAGCCAGGGACGGCAGGTCGTCTACTTCAACGACGACAACACCAACAGCGTCATGATGGTGGCCACGCCGGATACCGGCGGGGGCGACATGCCCTACACCGGCGCACCTGCCGCGATGCACTAGCCCGAGGGGTGCAGCGTCTCGATGAGGATCGCCAGGTCCTCAGCCGACGTCTCGCCATGCGTGACGCAGATGCGGATCACGTCCCGCTCCTCGAAGCGCGCGAGCGACACCCAGGCACGTCCCGACTTCAGTACCCGCGCCACCAGCGCACGCGGCTCGCCGAGCGCGCTCGGCGGCACGACGTTGAGCAGCGCGAGCGGCGAATCATTGACGACCGACCAGCCGCGGCGCTCGAGCTCGGCGCGAATCCAGGCGGTCTGCGCCACGGCGCGCTCGATGTGTGCCGCGTGGCCCGCCCAGCCGGCCGAGGCCAGCGACAGGAACAATCGTAGCCCGAGGAAGCGACGCGACCACTGCGCGGAGTTCATGTAGGGATCGTGCGAGATCTCGTGGGACATCATGTAGCCCGCCGCCCCGACCTGGAAGGTTGCCGTGAGCGTCGCCGGGTCGCGGGCGAGGTACATGCCGCACCCCATGGTGGTCGCGAACCACTTGTGCGCGTCGATGGTCGCCGAGTCGGCGCGCTCGAGGCCTTGCAGGACACCACGCAGCCGCTCCGAGGCGATCAGCGCGCCGCCCCACGCTGCATCGGCGTGGTACCAGAGCCCGTGTCGCGCGGCGAGGTCGGCGCAGGCGTTGAGCGGATCGATCATGCCGGCATTGGTGGTACCGGCGGAGGCCACCACCAAGAATGGCACGCAGCCTTTGGCGAGGTCCTGGGCGATTGACTCCTGCAGCGCCGGAATCGAGATGCGTCCGCGACCATCGGTGGGGACCAGGCGCGCCGCCGTGCGGCCGATGCCGGCCTGGTGGGCGATCTTCACCCAGCTGCGGTGGCATTCCTTCGAGGTATAGAACACCGGCGGCCCGGGAAAGGCGCGAGCGCCCTCGAGGGTGAAAGCCGGATGGGCGCGGGTCAACGCACAGAGGAGCGCGGTGTAGTTCGCCTCCGAGCCGCCGGAGGTGAACTGACCACCGGCACCGGCGGGAAAGCCGGCGCGGCGCGCCACGCTCGCGATGACGTGGCCTTCCAGCGCCACTGCGGCGGGCGAGGTCGCGGTGCTCGCGACCTGTGGATTGAAGGAGCCGACGACACGGTCGGCGCATTGCGCGGGAAACGTAGGCGCGGGATTGAAGAGGCCGAAGTAACGCGGATGTGTGAGATGGGTGAGGCCGTGCTCGAGTACCCCGATCGACCAGTCGAGGAGCTCCACCAGCGGTCGGGTCGTGGCGAAGTCGAAGCCGGCGAGTTCGCGACGGAACGCGTCCATGTCGAGGTCCGGGGTGGCCGGACCCGCGCACACACGCTCCTGGGCGCGCGCCAGGGCGCGTGTCAGGTAGTCGTCGATCTGCTCGCGTTCACCCGCCGCCGGGAACAGCGCGGCATCGGGCGCCGCGATCGCGAAGTCGCCGCTCGAAGCGCTCATGCTGCCTCGGTCACGCGCAGTGGCCGCCCGTGCGGCAAGCTCAGGCCTCGACCGCCGCAAACGCACCCTCGAGCGCGTCGCACAGCAGATCGAGCTGCGGACGCTCGATGGTGAGTGCCGGCGAGAGAATGATGTTGGCGCCCGACAGGCGGATCATCGCGCCGCGGCGGTAGGTCTCGCGATGAACCCGGGCCAGCTCGGGAGCACCACGGGGAAAGGTGGCGCGCGTGCGCTGGTCCGCGACCAGCTCGATGCCGGCCATCAGGCCCACTCCGCGCACATCGCCGACGATGCGAAAGCGCTTCATGGCGTGCAGTCGTTCGAGGAAGTACTTCCCTTCGCGCCCTGCGCGCGTGGGGATGTCCTCGCGCTCGATGATGTCGAGCGTCGCCAGCGCGGCCGCCGCCCCCACCGGGTGCGCGCCGTAGGTATATCCGTGGTTGATCGTGCCGAGCACCGGATCGGCGCCCTGGAAGGCCTCCATTACCTTCGCCGAGACTGCGGTGGCACCGAGCGGGATGTATCCCGAGGAGATGCCCTTGGCGAGACACCACAGGTCCGCCTTCACGCCCCACAGCCGCGTGCCGAACAGGTGCCCGGTGCGCCCGAAGCCCGTGACCACCTCGTCGGCGATCAGCAGCACGCCGTGCCGATCACAGACCTCGCGCACCCGCGGCCAGTAGTTCGGCGGCGGGACGATCACCCCGCCGGCGCCCTGGACAGGCTCGGCGATGAATGCGGCGACCGTGTCGGGACCCTGAAAGACAATCTCCCGCTCGAGGAGCTCGGCACAGATTCGCCCGAGCTCCTCCGGATCCTGCGTATAGGGGTTGCGATACAGCCAGGGCGTGTCGACGTGGAAGCATCCCGGCAGCAACGGCTCGTACGCGCGACGGAACGGGGTGTTGCCGTTGACGCTCATGCCGCCGAAGTGCGTGCCGTGATACCCCTGGCGCAGCGATATGAACTTGGTGCGATCGCGCTGGCCGCGCACTTTGAAATACTGCCGCGCGAGCTTGAGCGCCCCTTCGACTGCATCCGAGCC
>DATIZW010000285.1:0-3339 GCA_035516875.1 Steroidobacteraceae bacterium | reverse complement strand
CATCATCTCGCCGATGCGCAGGCGATCGCCGATGTGGCCGGGTACGTGAGCCGCCTCCAGGGCGATCGGCCGAACGGCGAAGGCAACGGGCAGCTCCTCGAGCACGGTGCCGGGACCTATGCTGCGCTGTGCCGTGGTTGTCATGGCACGGACGGGCAGGGCGATGCGCAGCGCTCGATCCCGCGGATCGCCGGGCAGCAGTATGAGTACCTGCGGCGCCAGATCTACGACGCCGTGGACGGGCGGCGGCCGAACTTCTCGCCGGCGCATATCCGTCTGTTCGCGCGGCTCGACCACGAGGACATCCAGGCGGTGGCCGACTACCTCTCGCGCCTGAGAGCCACTACCGCAGCCGAGTCGCCCGCAGCGCGCAAGTAGGGCGGCAGCGGGCGCGCGGCTCACTCGGCGAGCGTGTGCGCGAGCCGATAGAGCTGGGTATCAAAAGTCTTGGTCGAGCGGGTCACCGTGGCGAGCGGTGTGGCTGCAACTGCACCCTGCATCGACCCGAGCAGGATGCCGACCTCGCCCCGACGCAGACAGTCACTGGCCGCCGCGCCGAGGCGCGTGGCGATCAGGCGGTCGAAGGCGCACGGCGCTCCGCCGCGCTGGATGTGTCCGAGGCGCGTGATCCGCAGCTCGAAGCCGAGCCGCGCGGCGTGCTCACGAAAGTAGCGCGCACAGCCCTCCGCGTTGTAGCGCGCACCTTCCGCGACGACCACGATCGCGTGACTCTTGCCGCGCGCATAGCTGCGGCGGATCTCGCCGGCCAGCTGCTCGGCGTCGGTCGGCTCTTCCGGCAGCACGATCGCCTCGGCGCCGCCGGCGATGCCGGCCATCAACGCGAGATAGCCGCTGTCTCTTCCCATGACCTCGACGACGAACGCGCGCCGATGCGCGGACGCCGTGACCCGCAGCCGATCGATGGCCTCGAGCGCCGTGTCGAGCGCGGTCGTGGCACCGATCGACGGCTCGGCGCCGAAGACGTCGTTATCGATGGTGGAAGCCACTCCCACCAGCTGCACCCCGCGCTGCGCGAGCGACCAGGAGCCCTTCTGCGAGCCATTGCCGCCGATCACGACCAGGCCGTCGATGGCCGCCGCGCGCAGCTGCCCGAGGGCGGCATCCTGGCCGGCGCTGGTCTTCAGATCCTCACAGCGGCTGGTGCCGAGGAAGGTTCCGCCCCGCTCGATGATCCCGCCGACCTCGCGCGGCCCGAGGCGCACAAGCTGCCCGCCGATGAGACCGGCGAAGCCATCGCGCACGCCGAGTACTTCGAGCCCCGCGGCGGTGGCGCTGCGTACCACGGCGCGCACGGCGGCATTCATCCCGGGGGCGTCGCCGCCACTCGTGAGCACGGCAATGCGCTTCATGCGACACTCGAGGCCGGAGCGCTCCGGCCGAGCGCTTTCTCGACTTCGAGCACGTGCCGCGTCGTGGCGACGATGGCGTCGGGATTGAGACTGATCGAGTCGATGCCGAGCCGTACCAGGTACTCGGCCATCTCCGGGTAGTCCGAGGGCGCCTGTCCGCACAGGCCCGAGTGGCGCCGATTGCGGCGGCAGCCCTCGACGGCCATGCGGATCATGCGCTTCACACCCTCGTCGCGCTCGTCGAAATCGAATGCCACCACGGCGGAATCGCGATCCACCCCGAGTGTGAGCTGGGTCAGGTCATTCGAGCCAATGGAGAAGCCGTCGAACAGCGCGCTGAACTCGTCGATCAGCATGACGTTGTTCGGGATCTCGCACATCACGTAGATCTCCAGCCCGTCAGCTCCACGCCGCAGGCCGAGCTCCGCCATCCGCTCGATCACCTGCCGGCCCTCGGTGAGGCGCCGGCAGAAGGGAATCATCAGCTTGATGTTGCCGAGTCCCAGCCGCTCGCGGGCGTACTTCATGGCGGCGCACTCGAGCGCGAAACCCTCCGCGTAGGCCGGGTGGGTGTAGCGCGCCGCGCCGCGGAATCCCAGCATCGGGTTCGCCTCTGCGGTCTCGAACCAGCGCCCGCCGAGCAGGCCCGCGTACTCGTTGGTCTTGAAGTCCGACATACGCACGATCACCGGCTTCGGGTAAAACGCCGCCGCGATCGTGCCGATGCCCTCGGCGAGGCGCTGCACGAAGAACTCCGCGGGCGTCGAGTGATTGCGCGCGAGGCGCAGCAGCGCGGCACGCTCGGTCTCATCGGCGACGCGCTCCGGGTGCAGCAGTGCCAGCGGATGTGCGCCGATGTATTCCGTGATGACGAACTCCATGCGCGCGAGCCCGACACCGTCATTGGGCAGGAAGCTCGAGCGCAACGCGATCTCGGGATTGCCGATGATCAGCATGATCTTGGTCTGGGGTCGCGGCAGACTGGAGAGGTCGGTGCGCCGCACCTCGAACGGCACGAGTCCGCGATAGACCTTGCCCGCGTCGCCTTCGGCGCACGACACGGTGACGGGATCGCCGGTGGCGAGCACGGTCGTGGCGTTGCCGCAGCCGATGACGGCCGGGATGCCGAATTCGCGGGCGACGATCGCCGCATGACACGTGCGGCCGCCGCGGTTGGTGACGATGCCGGCCGCGCTCTTCATGATCGGCTCCCAATCGGGCGCGGTGCTGTCGGTGACCAGGATCTCGCCCGCACGGAAGTCGTTGATTTGCGCTGCGCTCGGAATGACGCGCGCCACGCCGCTGCCGATGCGGGTGCCGACGGCATGGCCGGTCGTCACAACCGCAGCGCGCTCCTTGAGGGTGAACTCCTCGAGGAACGCGCTGCCGCGCCGGGCGGCGACCGTTTCCGGGCGTGCCTGCACGACGTAGAGCCGCCCGTCGATGCCATCCCTCGCCCATTCGATGTCCATGGGACGGGGCTGCCCGGCGCGGCCACTGTAATGACGCTCGATCTTCAGCGCGTAGTCGGCGAGCGTCAGCACGTCCTCATCGGTGATGCAGAAGCGGTCGCGTTCGGCCGCCGGGGTGGTGACGTTCTGCGTGCCGGGCGGCGCGGCGGTGTAAACCATCTTGAGCGCCTTGCTGCCCAGTACTCTCCTCAGCACCGCACGCGCGCCGCGCTCGAAGGTGGGCTTGAAGACCATGAATTCGTCGGGATCGAGCGCACCCTGCACGACATTCTCACCGAGCCCGTACGCGGCGCTCACCAGCACCACGTCACGGAAGCCGGTCTCGGTATCGAGTGTGAACATGATGCCGCTCGCGCTCAGGTCGGAGCGCACCATCTTCATGACGCCGATCGAGAGCGCGACCTTGAAATGATCGAAGCCCTGGTCGATGCGGTAGTGGATCGAGCGGTCGGTGAAGAGACTCGCGAAGCAGCGCCGGCAGGCATCGAGCAGCTGCA
>DATIZW010000284.1:0-6797 GCA_035516875.1 Steroidobacteraceae bacterium | reverse complement strand
CCTTGCCATGTCGGTTTCGCACCAGCAGATCGAGCAGGTCCGCGCCTTCAATCGCGACTACACGCGTCGCATCGGCGTCCTGTCGCAGGGGCTGCTCGACAGTCCCTGGTCGCTCACCGAGGCGCGCGTGATGTACGAGATCGCGCACTGTCCCGGGATCACGGCGAGCGAGCTCGTCGCCGACCTCGGAGTCGACCGCGGCTATCTCAGCCGCATCCTCAAACGCTTCGCTGCCGGCAAGCTCATAGCGCGCGTGGCCTCCGGTGCGGATGCGCGCCGGCTGCACCTGCGACTGACGCCGGCGGGTCGCGGCGTGTTCACGCCACTCGAGCAGCGCGCGCGACGCCAGGTGCGCACGCTGCTGTCACCGCTCGATGCCGCGCGCCGCGAGGCACTGCTCGCGGCGATGAGCGCCATCCGCCGCGCGTTCGACCCGCCCCGCGCTGCCGGTGGCGTCGCGCTGCGGACGCACCGGCCGGGCGACATGGGGTGGGTCGTCGAGCGTCACGGCGCGCTCTATGCCGGCGAGTACGGCTGGAACGAGGAGTTCGAGGGCCTGGTGGCGGGCATCACGGCGGACTTCATCCACAAACTCGACCCCGCGCGCGAGCGCTGTTGGATCGCGGAGCTGCACGGACGGCGGGTCGGCTGCATCTTTCTGGTGGCCGGCAAGGGCGGCAGTGCGCGGCTGCGACTGCTGCTCGTCGAGCCTCACGCACGCGGCCTTGGGCTCGGCAGCCGTCTGGTCGGCGAGTGCGTCAGCTTCGCGCGAGCGGCTGGCTATCAGCGCATCGTGCTGTGGACGCAGTCGCGCCTGGTCGCTGCGCGGCGCCTCTATCAGCGGGCGGGCTTCGCGCGCACCGCGAGCAAGCCCCACCACAGCTTCGGCCACGATCTCGTCGGCGAGACCTGGGAGCTGAGCCTCGCGCCCGGTGCGCCGCCTGCGGCGCGCCGAGCGGCGCGTGCGGCGAAGCCATGGTGAGGCCGCCGCCGCGCCTGATAAAGTGAGTCGCCGCGTTCACCAACACGCGTAGTCCGGTTCGAGACGCCCCGCGAGGAGGGTAGCCATGCAGCGCGCAGCGATTGCCACCATCGGTGCCTTGTTCGCCGTGACGCTCGGGAGCGGTGGCGCACGGGCCGCACTCGATATGGCGCTTCCGGCTTACATCTCTGCTGCCATCGCGGACAGCGCGCGGCCGGCGAGCGACACCGAGCGTGATGCCGAGCGCAAGCCCGGCGCGACGCTTGCGTTCGCGGGGATCCAGCCGGGCGCTGTGGTCGTGGAGCTCGCCCCCGGCAAGGGCTACTACACGCGTCTACTCAGCGCCACGGTCGGTCCCAAGGGCAAGGTGTACGCCGTGGCGGCGCCACCGCGGCCCGACGCGCCTGCGGACGCTCCGCCGCCAGCCGCCGCGGTCCAGGCGATCGCCGCCGATCCGCACTTCGCCAACGTCACCGTGGTCCTGCAGCGCGTCGCGCAGCTGCAGCTGCCCGAGGGTGGGGCCGACTTCGTATGGACGTCGGATAACTATCACGACTTTCACAACATACCGGACGTCGATGTCGTCAACATCGACAAGGCGGTGTTCATGGCGCTCAAGCCAGGCGGAATCTTCCTGGTGCTCGATCATGCGGCGCGGTCCGGCTCGGGGTTCGGCGACACCTCAACGCTGCACCGCATCGACCCGGACGCGGTGAAGAAGGAAGTCGAGTCGGCCGGCTTCAAGCTCCTCGGCGAGAGCACCGTCCTGCAGAACAAGTCGGATCCGCACACCGCCAAGGTGTTCGATCCGGCCATACGCGGACATACCGATCAGTTCATCCTGAAGTTCAGGAAGCCCTGAGCTCGAGGAGCTCGCGGGTGAGGGGATCCGCTTCCCCGGCGAAGTATTTATCGAGCGCCGCGCTGAAGGGATCGTCGGCCCCGGCGCCAGGTACCGAGGGTGCCTCGGTTGCGGCGGGCGTACTGCGCGCGGCGGGCGTACCGCGCGCGGCGTAGGCGAACAGCGTCATGCACGAGCGGAACTTGAGGTAATCGGGATAGCCGAAGATTGCGCGCGCACTGCGACCCTCGACGCTGTTCACCAGCCGGGTGCACTCGCGCAGCCGCTCACCGAGGAGGCGATGAGCGAGATAGGCGCGCGCTTCCTCGAGCGAGCCGATCCCAAAGCGCTGCGCGGTAGCGCTCGAGCCGAGACCCCTGAGCTGGGGAAAGACGAACCACATCCAGTGGCTTTGCTTGCTGCCCGCGGCGAGCTCGGCGCACACCCGCTCGAACAGCGGCTCCTGCGCCTGCACGAAGCGCCCGAGATCGTACGGATCATCCATGGCGCCGCATCAGCGACTCGCCGACTTCTTCGGCGAGGCGCTGCCGCCATGGGCCGAGCCTCGGCGAAACACCATCACGAAGCGGTCGGTCTTGCCGACCATCTCGCCCTTGTAGGTAATCATGTCCCGCGGATCGTCGGGCCGCCGCAGCACGTCGCTCTGGCGCACGAAGATGAAGCCGTGCTTCTCGAAGTCGTGTCGCGCGTACTGCTCGTCGATGCGGTGCAGGGTGCCAGCGTCCGCGCTGCCGGTGCCCGGTTTGGCCGAGTGATCGACCAGCAGCAGGATGCCGCCGGGTTTCACGACGCGGGCGATCTCGGTCAGCGTCGCGTCGGGATCGACCTTGGGCCACGGGCCGCTGTCCGCGCGCCAGTACAGGTCGTGGTAGACCTTGATGAGGATGAGGGCGTCGAGCGAGCGCGCCGGTAGCCCGAGGTGCTCGACCTCGACGGTGCGGTGCTCGACGTTGGGCAACCGCTCGATACGGCCTTGCCACTGATCTTCGCTCCACTTGTCGTAGGCGAGGTTGTTGATGAGGTACACGTGCCCGCGCGGGCCGACGATGTAGCTCAGCAGCTCGCTGTAGTAGCCGTCCGCGGCGAGGAAGTCGGCTACCTGCATGCCGCTGCGGATTGCGGCCAGCCGCAGCACCTCGGCCGGGTGATCGATCTGATCGCGCTTGATGTCGCCGGCCGGCCGGCCGGCGTGCGCCACCGCTTCGCTGTAGGCGTCGGCGCCGACGATACCCGGGACAACCGCCGCCGCGGCACAGACGGTCAATGCGCACAGATTACGACGGAGGCGACGGCTGAGGACGGACATGGCGAGGGCTCCCTTTGCGTTGTTGTTGGTACGGGCTGCCGCCCGGGCCGCGACCAGCAGTATGGCGCCCGCGATCGGCGCCATAGGTGGGCGCTGCGACGGGAAGAGCGCGCGGCGCGCCATGCCGTACGCACTCATTGCAGCGGCTTGTCGAGCAGCTCGTAGCCGGCGCGCGGCCGGTAGCCGCGGCGCTCATAGAAGGAGCGTGCCCGCGCGTTGCCGCGGCCGAGCTGCAGTTGCAACCTGACGCAGCCGCGCTGCGCGAGCGCGCGCTCCGCAGCGGCGAGCAGCGCGGCGCCGACGCCGCGCGAGCGCGCCTCGGGCAGCACGAAGAACTCGTCGATCTCACCCATCAGGCCCTTGTGCTCGATGCTCACGACCAGCACGACGATCAGGTAGCCGAACAGCGATCCCTCGAGCTCCGCCACCCAGATGGCGCCCCTGGAACCCGTGCTGGCGAGCAGCTGCTGCAGGACCAGCTCGATGCGCAGCGCCTCGAAGCCCGCGATGCCCTCGCAGTCCCAGTAGCGGCGGACGAGTGCCAGCAGTGCGGGGACGTCGGCGGGGTTGGCAGGGCGGATGTCCATGTCAATACGCAGCGAGCGCCGCGGCGAGCTGCACCTGGTTGCGACCCGCGCGCTTGGCGACGTACTGCGCGGTGTCGGCGTGCGCGATGAGATGCTGGCCCCACACTCCGAGCGTGTCGCTCGCCGCGACCCCGATGCTGCAGGTGAGATGGATCGGCGTGCCGAAGCCCTCGACGCGCACCTCGGCCACGCGCCGGCAGATGCGCTCGGCGATGGGATGCGCGGACGCGGCGTCCGCGCCGCTCAGGATCACGACGAACTCCTCGCCGCCGTAGCGGCCGATGGTGTCGGACTGACGCAGCTCGGCGTGAATCGGGGCAATGACAGCGGCCAGGCAGGCATCGCCGGCCGCGTGGCCGTAGGAGTCGTTGATCTGCTTAAAGTGGTCGAGATCGATGAACAGCACCGACACCGGCAGCCCGCGTGCCTTGGCGCGCATGCACGCGGCGTCGAGCCGCTCGATGAGGGAGCGGCGGTTGAGGACACCCGTCAACGGGTCGGTCTGCGCCCGACGCTCCGCCTCGGTGAGCGCCATGCTTTGTGCCCGGAGGCGGTCGGAAGTGCCGAGTGCTATCAGCACCGCCGCCGCCACCATGGACGGGGCGAGCCCGTAATAAAGGAGTCCCTGTGCATCGTCCGCCCGCCCGTACAGCAGTCGCAGCGCCGTGAGGATCTGGAAGCTGCACAGCAGCGCCCAGGCGATCAGGAACCAGCCCGCGGCGCGATTGCCGCCCCGCCAGGCGAGGTACGAGACGGCGAGGGTGAAGATGGCGCTGCCGAGAAACATCAGGTTGCCGAGCGCGGCGATCGGCGCCGACATCCCCGGGATGACCCGCAGCACGTTCGAGGCCGCCAGCACGACGAACGCCGCGGCGAGCCAGCCGAAGGCGCGATAGATCTTCGGCGAGAAGAGTCGCAGGTTCGCGAACTCGCGCACGAAGAGCGCCGCGGCGGCGGCCGAGATCGCGACCGGCACGTTCCAGGCGTAGGAGGACAGCGGCCGCGCCCACGAGAGGATCGGCCAATCGAACCCCTGGCCCGAGAAGTAGGCAAGGTACAGCGCCTGTAGTGAAAAGAGCGTCCCGTACAGGGGGTAGAGGCGGTCGGTGAGCACGAAGCGTACGAGCAGCGTCGAGAGCGCCATGGCCATCAGCGCCCCGAAGGCGAGCGCGACGACGCGCGCGTGCACCTTGGCCTGCGCGAGAGCGCGGCCGAGCGTCGAGGTCGTGAAGTGCACGTCCGTCGTCGCGCGCCCCACTCGGGCCACACGTGCGTAAAGCGGCTGTCCCGCGTCGAGTCCCGGCGGCAGGGCGAAAAGCGTATCCTGGGCTCCGCCAAACTGTGGCAGCACCGTCGCCGGAGCCAGGGCGACGCTCTCGCCCCCGCGCCAGGCATAGACCTCGACGGTCTGGTCCATTCCGGCGCGAGCCAGGAGCACGGGGATCACGCCGGCATTGGCTGCCGTACCGCTCTCGGTCCCGCTGCCGGCGAGCGGTGGGAGGCGGAACCACAAGGGGGCGGTGCGGAAATGCGAGCCGCGGGCCTCAAAGCGCCCGAAATGCCCCTCGAGCGACCCCCCGGTCACGGCCGCAGCCGGCGGATCGCCGAGCGTCGCATCGAGCACCTGCACCGCGAGCCGCGAGCCGCTTGGCGGGATGTTCTCGGCGATGGGCGGCAGGTCGGGGACGAGCAAGCGATCGGTGCTCTGAGCCATTGCCGCCCCTGCCGCGGCGGCCAGGAGCCAACCCACCAGCGTCCGCTTGCGCACTACTTCCCTTGCTGCCTCGAGCGAGGCCGAATCATTCGTATGGGGCGAGGCGCGCGGGGCGCCGGGAGGCCCGTTTGAGAGCTATCGTAGCGACCCCGTGGGCCAAATCAATCGCAGAGCAGCACGGGGTGGGGGTGGCAGCGGTTGACACCCTCCGGGGTCCTACCTAGAATCGCCGGCCTTTGTCGGGGCGGCCCGTCATGCTTGCCGGCCCGGAAACAGCGACTTACGAGAACCGGGCCGCCTCACTGCAGGCGGCCCGGTGTTTCTCGCAGGTCGCTTCAGCGCGTGAGGAGATGAGGTAACGATGGCGACCACGGGTCAGCTCATCCGGCAACCGCGCCGGACGAGGGCGGAGAAAACCAAGGTGCCGGCGCTCGGCGCCTCGCCGCAGAAGCGCGGCGTGTGCACCCGCGTGTACACGACCACGCCCAAAAAGCCCAACTCGGCGCTGCGCAAGGTGTGCCGTGTGCGCCTCACCAACGGTTACGAGGTCACCAGCTACATCGGCGGCGAGGGTCACAATCTGCAGGAGCACTCGGTGGTGCTGATCCGCGGTGGCCGCGTCAAAGACCTGCCGGGTGTTCGCTATCACACGGTGCGCGGCACGCTCGACTGTGCGGGCGTCGGCGAGCGCAAGCAGGGTCGCTCGAAGTACGGCGCCAAGCGTCCGAAGAAGTAAGGGGTAGCCAGCTTATGTCCCGTCGAGCCCAGGCGCCGGTGCGCACCATCCTTCCGGACCCGAAGTTCAACAACGAGATGCTCGCCAAGTTCATGAACGTGGTCATGAAGAACGGCAAGAAGTCGGTCGCCGAGCGCATCATCTATGGCGCGCTCGATCGCATTGCCGAGAAGACCGGCAAGCAGGGCGGCGAGGCGATCGAGGTGCTGTCCGCGGCACTCGATAACGTCAAGCCGGTGGTGGAAGTGAAGTCGCGGCGTGTCGGCGGCGCGACCTACCAGGTACCGGTTGAAGTTCGGGCTACGCGCCGCCAGACATTGGCGATGCGCTGGGTCATCGAGGCGGCTCGCGATCGCAGCGAGAAATCCATGGCGTTTCGCCTGGCGCACGAGCTGATGGACGCCTCGGAGAATCGCGGTGCTGCGGTCCGCAAACGCGAAGACACGCACCGCATGGCGGAAGCCAACAAGGCGTTCGCCCACTACCGCTGGTAAGGCATAAGGAATACCGAAGTGCCACGCGCGACGCCCATCGAGCGCTACCGGAATATCGGCATCTCCGCGCACATCGACGCGGGGAAGACGACCACCACCGAGCGCATCCTTTTCTA
>DATIZW010000283.1:0-3962 GCA_035516875.1 Steroidobacteraceae bacterium | reverse complement strand
GACCAGCATCGACGGCATGTCGGGGGACTTGAGCACCACGAAGCCGGCCTGCTGCACCTCGCGCCGGCGGATCTCCCCGACGCTCGAGAGGGCGATCACGACGCGCTCGGCAGCCGTCGCGCTCACCCCGATGATCTCGCTCTGCGCAGCATCGAGCAGCACGGGTCGCAGTTCCCCCTTGTCCTCGAGCACGCCGCCCATGAGATCCGCCGCGTTCTCGCGCTCGGCGAGCAAACGGGCGGCCTCACTCGAAGCCCCGTGTCCGGACAGTACGTACACCGAGGCGCCCGAGACACTGCGGTCGGCGATGGAGTCGGCATGGATCGAGACGAACATGTCGGCGTGGTAAGCATGCGCGCGGCGGATACGCTCGCGCAGCTCGAGAAACTGGTCGCGGTCGCGCGTGAGCACGGCGCGCATGCCGCCCTCGGCGTCGATGCGTGCGGCGAGTGCGCGCGCGATCGCGAGCGTCACGTCCTTCTCGCGGGTGCCGCCATGGCCGATGGCGCCCGGATCATCGCCGCCGTGCCCGGCATCGACCGCGATGACGACATCGCGATCGCCGTCGCCGACCGCGTGCGCGGCACGCACCGCTTTCGGGGCCGGCTCAGCGACCGCCGCAACGATGGGTTGCCCGAGGCTTACGATGAGCCGCCGGCCCTGCCCGGTCGCGCCCCAGGTGGTGTGGGCCGGCAGGGCGCTCCGCAGCTCGACGACGACGCGCAGCGTTCCGTGCGGCTGCGGCCCGAGGCGCACCTCGCTCACCACGCCAGATCCCGAAGGCGCGTGCACCCCGCTGGCGCGCGCGGTGTGGGGCAGGTCGATCACGACGCGGTCGGGGTGATCGAGCGTGAAGAGCTTCTGTGTCGTGCCGTCGGAAAGATCGAGCGTCACCTGCGCGGAATCGCTGTTCGCCGACAACGCGATGCCGCGCAACTCGGCGGCGGATGCCGCCGAAAATCCCCCCACCGCGACCGCAAGGGCAGCGAATCCCCTGAAGAAACCCTTTGTAATCATTGAGTTCGCAGCGCTACCTGCGACCTAATCTACGGCGTTAGCCGGTGCTTTTCAACCCGGTCTTCGCACTGCGACGCGGGGGCTTCTCGCCCGTGAGCTGCGCGAGCCATGCCTTGCCGAGCTTCGAGGAGCCGCGCACCACGATGTCATGCCCCTCCGGCCCCACGGTGAAGGCGACGGTAAGGTCTGCCAGCGGCAATCGCCCGCTGCCCTTCTCGGGCCACTCGACCAGCCACACGCATCCCTCGCGCGCCCACTCACGAAGGCCGAGCGTCTCGAGCTCGGCGGGGTTGCGCAGCCGATAGAGATCGATGTGCGCCACGGTAAGCGCGCCCGCGGGGTAGAGTTCGACGAGGTTGAAGGTGGGACTCCTCACCGGGTCGGCAACGCCCATGGCGCGGAGAAACCCGCGTGCGAACGTCGTCTTACCCGCGCCGAGCTCACCCTTGAGGTACACGACCGCAAACGAGGTGTCATCGGCGGGACGGGCGCAGGCGAGCTCCCAGCCGAAGTCCTCCGTGTCATGTGGCGTATTGGTATGCGTGCGCACGGCTCGTGGGAGTTTGCCACGCTCTTTTCTTAGAGATTGACGGAGTGATGGAGCTCGCGCACCAGGTCGCTCGCCAGCACGCCGCGCTCGCCGCCGCGCGCGGCGGCGTCCCCCGCCATGGCATGCACCAGCACCCCGGTGCGCGCCGCGGCCCAGGGATCGTGGCACTGGGCCAGAATCCCTGCGATCGCCCCCGTGAGCACATCCCCTGTTCCCGCGGTGGCCATGCCAGGGTTGCCTCTCTCGCAGAGCCCCGGAATCTGGCCACGCGCGCCGACCAGTGTCCCGGCGCCCTTCAGCACGATAGTGCCGTGATAACGCTCAAGCAGCCGCTCGAGCGCCCCGAGGCGATCGCGCTGCACGTCGGCGGCGCTAATATCGAGGAGGCGCCCGGCCTCGCCCGGGTGGGGTGTCAGGATCCAGTCCTCCCGCGCCGCCGCTCCCCCATCAGCGAGCAGGTTGAGGGCGTCCGCATCGACCACGAGCGCCTTGGCGCTCGCGAGCACGGCATTGAGCGCGGAGCGCGCCCACGGCGAGCGTCCGAGTCCCGGCCCCACCGCCACGACGTCCGCACGCTCGATCGGCTCGGCGAGTGCCGCCGCATCGTGAACGCCGATGCAGATCAGCTCCGGCCTTCCGGCGGCAATCGCCGCGACGTTCTCCGGTGCGACCGCGACCGTCACCAGGCCCGCACCGACACGCAGACTCGCCTCACCGGCAAGCCGTGCGGCGCCCGGCATGCCAGTGCCACTCCCGACGATGAGCACCCGGCCGAAGTCGCCCTTGTTGGCCGCGCGCGGCCGGCGCGGCAGCGCCACGTGGATCTCGGGCTCGACGATCCGTGTCAGGCGGGGAACGAGTCCGCGGGGCGCCACCGCCGCGAGCTCGAGATCATCGAAGAACACGTTGCCCGCGTGCTCGGGACCATCGCCGACGAAGAGCCCGGTCTTGAGGCCAACGAAGGTCACGGTCGCCTCCGCACGAATCGCCTCGCCTGCCACCGTGCCGGTGTCCGCGTCGAGCCCCGAAGGGATGTCGAGCGCATAGACGGGGAGCCCCGAGGCATTGATGGCGCGGATGACCGGGAGGAGCTCCGGGCGCACGCTCCCCGAGCGACCGGTGCCGAGGATCGCATCCACGATCACCTCGCCGGCAGCCAACTGCTCGGGTGCGAACTCCCGCACGACGCCCTCGCTCGCGCGAAGATCGTCGTACGCCTGCCGTGCATCGCCCTTCATCTCCTTGGGCGGGGCGGCCGCGAGCGCGGTGACGGTGAGTCCCGCCGCCTGCGCGAAGCGCGCCAGCACGTAACCGTCACCGCCGTTGTTGCCGCTGCCGCAGACGATCACGATGCGGTGCGCCATCGGCCAGCGGCTGCGCAGGTAGCGCAGCGCCGCCTCGCCGGCGCGCTTCATCAGGACGTATCCCGGGATCTGCAGCTCGCCGATGGCGTACGCATCGAGTGCACGGACCTGCGCCGTGGAGTAGAGAGCGATGGGTAGCGCCATCGGGTCATTATACTGACCGCCGTGATGACAACATGACTAACCGCGATAACACCGCGACCGCCCGTCACAGCATCGATCTCGGTGAGGTGAAGCGGAAGTTGGTCGCACGTGCGGCGGAGCTCGGCTTCAACGCGCTCGGTGTCGCGCATGTCGACATCCCCGAGGACGAGCGTCACCTCATCAAGTGGCTGGCGCACGGATTTCACGGCGAGATGGGTTACATGGCGCGTCACGGCCTGATGCGCAGCCGCCCGCCGGCACTCGCTCCCGGCACGGTGCGCGTGGTGAGCGCACGCATGGACTATTGGCCGGACGCGGCGCGCGCTGCGGATGCGGTGCTCGCCGACGCCACGCTCGGCTACGTGTCGCGGTATGCACTCGGGCGCGACTACCACAAGATCCTGCGCCGCGCGCTGGTGACGCTCGCGCGCGAGCTCGAGCAACGCATCGGTCCCTTCGGCTATCGTGTCTGTGTCGACACGGCGCCGGTGCTCGAGAAGGCGCTGGCGCGCGAGGCGGGGCTGGGGTGGATCGGCAAGCACACCAACCTCATTGCACGCGAGGCGGGCTCGTATTTCTTCCTCGGCGAGATCCTCACCGACCTGCCGCTGCCACTCGATGCGCACGCGAGCGCACACTGTGGGAGCTGCTCGGCGTGCATCCCGGCCTGTCCCACCCAAGCGATCATCGCGCCCTACCGCCTCGATGCCAGGCGCTGCATCTCCTACCTCACCATCGAGCACCAGAGCGCGATACCCAAGGAGCTGCGCGAGGCGATCGGCAACCGCATCTACGGGTGCGATGACTGCCAGCTGGTGTGTCCCTGGAACAAGTTTGCACGCGCGGCGGCGCACCCGGACTTCAAGGTGCGCCACGAGCTCGACGCC
>DATIZW010000282.1:0-4568 GCA_035516875.1 Steroidobacteraceae bacterium | reverse complement strand
CTACGTCAACGAGGACTACGCCATCAGGCTGATCGAGGCGCAAGGCTTCCGCCTGGTCGCGAAGTCCGAGGTCAACGACAACCCGAAGGACACCAAGGACTACGAGCAGGGGGTATGGACGCTGCCGCCCACCTACCGCTTGGGGGCGAAGGATCACGACAGGTATGCGGCCATCGGCGAGAGCGATCGCTTCACACTGCGCTTCGTGAAGCCGAAGCCATAGGCGCGTCCCGCCGCCGTTACCACATCTCCCGCAGACGCGAGCCGACATCGACGCTGACGGCCGCGCCGCTGTCGGCCAGCGACTCACTGCTGCCCAGCGCCACGCTGTGGAACGTCATCGGATCGAGCGTCTTCAGCACCTTCTCCGTCATGAAGCGGCTGCGACCGCCGTAGACGTGGGCATCGCCCTGGCGCGACTGGTGCGTCAGGTGAAATTTCAGCGGCACGACCAGCAGCAGGTCGTTCTGCGCGCGCGTCATCGCGACGTACAGCAACCGCCGCTCCTCCTCGATGAGTTCGGCTTTGCCGGTAGAGAATTCTGAGGGAAAGCTGCCGTCGACCACGTTGAGCACGTAGACCGTGTCCCACTCCATGCCTTTGGCCGAGTGGACGGTGGAGAGCACCAGGAAGTCCTCATCGAGGCTCGGGCGGCCGGAGAGGTCGCTGGTGGCGTTGGGCGGATCGAGTGTGAGCTCGGTGAGGAAGCGCTCGCGCGAGGGATACTGACCTGAGAGCAGCTCGAGCTGATCGAGGTCGCCCAGGCGCGTGTGGAATTCCTCGTACAGCCGCTCGAGATGACGCTGATACCACTCGCGCACCTGATTCACCTGACCGGCCCACGGTCGCTGCGGGTCAGCGAGTGACAGCAGCAGCTCGATCAACCGCCGCCAGTCGATCTCGGCGCTCTGCGGCGGGGTGAAGCCCTGCAGCGACTCGAAGGAGTAGCCACCCGCCTCGAGGTGCTCGATCGCGGCCCGGGCGTTCACCGGCCCCATGCCCGGCAGCAGCTGCAGCGCGCGGAATGCCGCCAGGGTGTTGCGCGGATTATCCACCCAGCGCAGCACCGCCAGCATGTCCTTGATGTGTGCCGCCTCGAGGAACCTGAGCCCGCCGTACTTCACGAACGGCACTTTGCGCTTCGTCAGCTCCACCTCGAGCAGGTCGCTGTGGCTCGCGCTTCTGAACAGCACCGCCTGGCGCTTGAGCGGCACGTTGGCCTCGCGTCGCTTCAGCACTTCGGTGCACACGAACTCGGCCTGGGTCTGAAGCTCGTCCACCGTGACGAGGCGCGGCCGCGCGCCCTGACCACGGATCGACAGCAGATACTTGCGGTGCTGGCGCGGCGCCTCCGCCATGACGGCGTTGGCCACATCGAGAACCTGCTGCGTGGAACGATAGTTCTGCGCCAGGGTCACTACCTCGGCCGCGGGCTGGAAACGCTCCGGAAAGCCGAGAATGTTGTCGACGGCGGCGGCGCGGAAGGAGTAGATCGCCTGCGCGTCGTCACCCACCACCGCGAGCCCCGCACCGTCCGGCTTCAAGGCGTGCAGAATTTCGGCCTGCAGGCGGTTCGTGTCCTGATACTCGTCGACCAGCACGTGGTCGAAATGCGCACCGATGTGCTGCGCCAGGCGTGCCTCGCCCATCATGGCGTGCCAGTAAAGCAGCAGATCGTCGTAGTCGAGCAGACTCGAGTGCTGCTTCTGCTCGACGTAGACACGGTACAGCTGCACCAGCTCCGTCTCCCACTGCGCGCACCACGGGAAATGCTGCTCGAGCGTTTCGTTGAGCGGCGCACGCGTGTTGACGCGGTGTGAGTAGATCTGCAGGCAGGTGTCCTTGCGCGGGAAGCGCCGCTCCTTGCCGGCGAGGCCGAGCTCCTGGCGCAGGCTGTCCATGAGGTCGGCAGCATCGGCGCGATCGATGACACTGAAATGCGGGTCGAGCTGCAGGTGTGGCGCGTAATGACGCAGCAGCCGATTGCCGATCGAGTGGAAGGTGCCGGCCCAGGTGAGGCGCTGGGCGATGCTCTGCGACGCCCCGCCGAGCGTGTCATTGAGCGCCTTGCGCGTGATCTCGTGTGCACGGCGGCGCATCTCGGTGGCGGCGCGGCGCGTGAAGGTCAGCATCAGGATGCGCGCCGGATCGACTCCGTTTAACACCAGGTGGCTGACACGGTGCGCCAGCGTGTCGGTCTTGCCCGTGCCGGCACCGGCGACGATCAGCAAGGGACCTGAGGCGTAGCCTTTCTCCGGCAGTGGCTCGCCGTGGGTCACGGCCTTGCGCTGCGCGGCGTTGAGCCGATCGAGGTGCGCTGTGGTGGTCATGGGCGTGCAGGCACGACTATAACAGCGAGCGGCGACAGTGGCGGCGCGCCGGCGCGCGCAGAAGAGACACGCGTCACGTCCGGAGGTCCCGCCGGGCTACCAGCCGCACCCGGACGAGCGCTGAGGATCCGTTATGAACCCCGACAAACAGACCGTGCATTTCCGTGGACGCATCATCCGGGTGACCACCGACGAGGTGCTGTTGCCAAACGGACAGCGCGCCTTGCTCGAGGTGGTTCACCACCCGGGCGGGGCCGCCGCAGTGGTGCTCGATGATGAGCAGCGCGTATGTCTGCTGCGGCAGTACCGTTACGTGGCCGACGGCTGGGTATGGGAGTTGCCGGCCGGGAAGCTCGAGCCGCATGAGCCACCGCTCACCACCGCGCAGCGCGAGCTCGCCGAGGAGGCCGGCGTGAGCGCGCAGTACTGGCGCAGTCTCGGCACCTGTCTCAGCTCTCCGGGGGTGTTCAGCGAGCGGCTGCACCTGTTTCTCGCCACACGCGCCGAGCGTGTGCCGGCGAGAGTTGCCCACGAGCGCTCCGAGGTGATCGAGGTCCATTGGATGCCATTCGGCCAGGCCTGCGACTGGGCGCTCGATGGCACGATTGCGGACTGTAAGACCGCCCTCGGTCTGTTGCGTGCGCGCGAGGCGCTCCGACGGACGGCGTAGTGGGCGGCGGAATTCCGTGACCGGTCTCGCGGAATCGCAACGATGCGCGCAGTTACCCTGCCAACCGGGGAAGCAGACCTCGTTACTGACCATAATCTGTGGACAACAGCAGCAAGCGAAAACTCATACCGGCGGAGCCGCCGCCATCCGAGCGGCGGCGCATAGGCACGGTCGTACACGATGACCGGGGCAACGCCTCGGTCACGTGGCGCGACGCGCCGGCAGACCTGGAGCGTCCGGTGCTCGAAGTGCTCGGGGATCCCGCGCTTAGCATCAAGAACGAGGAGAGTTTCGATCCGTACGCGCGCCGCGATGCGCGACCGCCTCGCGAGAGCGGCCGCAGCGCCACACGCACCGATCTGCGCAAGCTCTCCGAATGGATCAAGATGATGCGCGAGCTCGAGGAGCGCAAGAAAAACAGCGGCGACTGACGGCGGAGCATCGCCCGACCGCGCGCGCTCGCCGCGCGCCCGGTGCTTCAGCCGATACCCTCGATGAGCGCACGCTTGCGCGCGTGCGTCAGGCGATAGAAACGCCGCAGCTCGGCGAGCACCGCGCCGTCGCCGCCGTGGCGCTGCGGACGGCACCGCGCCGCGCGTGACAGCGAGTGCTCGAGGCGCCGGCAGAACTTCTCCGCGTAGTGGCTCGCCTCGCGATACAGCGGCACCCGCTCGGCCGCGACGCCCGGCGCAACGCAGGTGCGCGCGAACAGCACACGGCGCAGCTCCGCCGGAAAGTGGTACGGGGATTGCTCGCGCAGCAGCCAGTAGCTGACGACGTACTTGTCGACCTCGGCTTGCATCTCCAGCTCGAGCAGCGACACCGGCTTGTCGTGACCCGCGTTCCAGGCGAGATACAGGAAGTGGCTGACACCCTCGAGCGCGGTCCACCAGTCCGCGACATTGCCGGCGTGCAGCCGCACCAGCGGGTCCTCACGAGCCAGGCGCTGCAGCAGGTCCGGATCGAGGTACAGCGACAGCGCCAGCTCGCCATCGGCGGGCTGCGCCACCAGCAGCTCTTCCTCCGCGGTGCCGTCACGCGCGCCCTGCGGCAGCTGGCGGCGGTCGGTAACCAGGAAATCGTAGACGTCGTGGGCGATGCTCACGTCGTAGATGCCGCCGATCAGATTCTGCAGCCGCGACAGCAGCATGCGGTCAGTGCGTGAAGGCCGTGCCGCCGGCGGTGGTGGGATCGACGCCGAGACGCTTGAGCTGTTGGTAGCAGCGGGCACTGCCGGTTTTCAGCCAGATCTCGTAGAGGCGCAGGATGTCCGCGTGCGAAGGCGCTCCGGCGCCCTCGCTGACCTCGTTCAGCGCGTCCACCATCGGCTGGAACTTCTGCGACAGCTCGGCGAACACTGCGGTGAGGGCGCGACTGCGGCCGCGCGCGGTGGCCTGGGCGAGCGTACCGTAGGCGCTCCCGCCCATGGCGATGTGATAATCGATGTCGATCAGCTTGGTGGCGAACCCTCGCGCAAAGAAGCCGGCGACGAACAGCGACACGTCGCCGAGGCGCTGCAGCGAGCGGTAGCGCTCGGGGGTACCGCGCGGCGCCTCGAGTGCCTCGCA
>DATIZW010000281.1:0-6380 GCA_035516875.1 Steroidobacteraceae bacterium | reverse complement strand
CCAGAGGCGATGCGCGCGACGAGCTGCTGCGGCGTGATGCCCTCACTCTCGGCCTTGAGCATGATGGGCGCGCCGTGCGCATCGTCCGCGCCCATGAAGTGCAGCTCGTGCCCCTGCATCCTCTGGAAGCGCACCCAGATGTCCGCCTGGATGTACTCCATGATGTGGCCGATGTGAAACGGCCCGTTGGCGTAGGGGAGCGCCGTGGTGACGAAGATCCTGCGGGTCACCCGGCTAGTTTACACAGCTTGCCGGCGCGGCAAGGCGGCGCGGGCAAGGCGGCGCGGGCAAGGGGGCGCGGCAAGGCGGCGCGGCGCGGCGCGCACGAGCGGCGCTTCAGCCGGAGTCCTTCATCTCCTCGAATTTGGCCTTGTTGATCGCTTTCTTGTAAGCCTCTTTGCCGCTGATCTGGCGCGTGTTGAGCAGCTGGTCGATGGCGCTGTCCATGGTGCGCATGCCGAACTGCCCACCGGACTGCATGGTGTTCTCCAGCTGATCGAGCTTGCCCTGGCGGATGAGGTTGCCGCAGGCGGGCGTGTTCACCATGATCTCGAGCGCCGCGACGCGGCCCTGGCGGTCGGCGCGCTGCAGCAGCTGCTGCGAGATCACACCGCGCAGTGACGTCGACAGCATGGTGCGCACGTGCGATTGCTTGTCGGAGGGAAAGGCGTTGACCATGCGGTCGACGGTCTGCGCCGCACCGTTGGTGTGCAGCGTCCCCATCACCATGATGCCCATCTCCGCCGCCGTGACCGCAATGCTCATGGTCTCGAGATCCCGCAGCTCGCCGATCAGAATGACGTCCGGATCCTCGCGCAGCGCCGAGTGCACCGCGGACGCGAAGCTCGGGCTGTGCACGCCGATCTCGCGCTGGCTGATGAGGCAGTTCTTGCGCTCGTGCACGAACTCGATCGGGTCCTCGACCGTGAGGATGTGTCCCTTCAGCCGCCGGTTGATGTCATCGATCATGGCGGCGAGCGTGGTGGACTTGCCCGAGCCGGTCTTGCCGGTCACGAGGATCAGCCCGCTGTTCTGGCGGCACATCTGCCGCACCGCCTCGGGCATCTTGAGCTCATCGAGCGTGAGTGCCTTCGAGGGGATGGCGCGAAACACCGCGCCCATCCCGTTCAGCTGCCGCATGACATTCACGCGGAAGCGCCCGCGATCGGCGAGCGTATAGGCGAAGTCCGCGCCGTCCTTGGACTCGAAGCGGTCGACGGCGGTCTTCGGCATGATCTCGTAGAGCGCCGCCTTGACCGCCTCCGCGGCGAGGCGCTCCGGCTTGAGCGGCGAGAGATCACCGTACAGGCGGATGCGCGGCGGCTCGCCGGCGATGAAATGCAGATCCGAGCCGCGCTTCTCCAGCACTTCGATGAGCAGCGGGTCGATTTGCGCCACGGCGGCCTCGCGTGCCTCAGCCTGGCAGGTTCGCCGGCGGCGCCGGCGCCGTCCCGGTGATGTCGATCTTCGGCAGCATGGTGGTGTCGGTGACGTACTTCTGGAAGGCGCGCTTGTCGCTCGCGTAGTTGTAAGCGTCGTCCGGATCCACGGTGCGCGCCGCGATCGCCGCGAGCAGCCCCTGGTCGAGGAGCTGCATGCCGAGGTCGCGGCCCATCTGCAGCTGGGTCGGGATCTGGTGCGTCTGCTCGGTCTGGATCAGCTTGGCGATCGCCTTGGTCATCATGAGTATTTCGCAGACCGCCTTGCGCCCGTGACCGTCGGCGGTCTTGACCAGAACCTGCGTCACGACCGCGAGCAGGCTCTGCGCGAGGAAGCTCTTGGTCTGTTCGCGCTCCTCAACCGGGAGCGCATCGATCACGCGGTCGATGGTCTTGACGGCGCTGGTGGTGTGCAGCGTGCCGAGCACCAGGTGCCCGGTCTCGGCCGCGGTCATCGCCATCGAGATGGTGTCGGCATCGCGCAGCTCGCCCACCAGGATCACGTCCGGGTCCTCGCGCATCGCGGCGCGCACGCCTTCGGCGAAGCTCGGGATGTGCGTGCCGAGCTCGCGCTGGATGACCTGGGAGTTCTTGCTCGGGTGCACGAACTCGATCGGGTCCTCGAGGCTGATAATGTTGAGCCGTCGTGTGTTGTTGAGATGATCGATCATCGCCGCGAGCGTGGTCGACTTCCCCGTGCCGGTGGAGCCCGTGACGAGCACCATGCCCTGGTGGAAGTCACAGAGCTTGGTGACGATCGGCGGCAGCGCGAGCTTCTCGAGCGTCGGCACGGTGGAGGGGATGGAACGGAAGGTGGCGCCGATCCCGGTGTCCTTGCGATAGACGTTGACGCGAAAGCGTCCGCCCTCGGCGGATACGTAGGAGAAGTCGAGATCGTTGCCACGCGAGAAGTGATCGTTCTGCGAGCGGGTGAGGATCTCGGCGATGTAGCCCTCGAGCTCCGCCTGGCGCAGCTCGCGGAACTTGATCGGCAGCAGGTCGCCGTGCATGCGCAGCATCGGCGGCACGCCCACCGCCAGGTGCACGTCCGAGCACCCCTGCTGGGTGCCGAGCTTCAGAAACGCGTCGATGCGCGCCAAGCCACTGCTCCTTAAGAGATTTTTCCGACAGTTGTTTAGCCGGTTACCGGCTTTGGGAGCAACCGCCCGAGGTCGGAAATTTGACGTAACGCACGAAGTTTCGCAATGCAGGGAGCGGAAGAGACCCCTGGCCACCCGGTCCCGGGGCGAGGCTCAGGTGCAGTACTTCTCGAGGGCGAGGCGCAACTCTTCCATGGTCTGGAAACGCTTGGTCTTGTCCACCGCCATCGCCCGCATGATGAGCTCAGCCATCCCCGGGGGCAGCTTGGGATTGACGTCCTGGGGGTTGCGCGCCTTGCCCTGCACGTGCTGGTACATGACCGACATGTGATCACCGCGCGAGTACGGTGGCACACCGGTCATCATCTCGTAGAGCATGACGCCAAGGGCGTAGATGTCGGCGCGCTCGTCGACCTTCTTGCCGAGGATCTGCTCGGGCGCCATGTACTTCGGCGAGCCGATCACGTAGCCGGTCTTGGTGAGCTGCGTGTCGCCCTCGCGCTGCGCGGCCGCCACCCCGAAGTCCACGATCTTGAGCAGTCCCTCCTGGTTGATCAGCACGTTCGCGGGCTTCAAGTCGCGGTGCACGATGCCCTCCTTGTGCGCCACGGTCATGCCGGTGCAGATGTCGATGGCGAACTGCACACCGCGCTTGAGCTCGACCGGCTTCTCGTTCACCACCTCGCTGCCGAGCGTGTGCGAGGGGAAGTACTCCATGGAGATCGCGTAGTTGCCCTGGATGTAGAGGAAATCGTAGATGCGGATGACGTTCTTGTGAGTGATCTTGCGCGAGTAGCGCAGCTCGTGGACGAAGCGCTTCATCACCTCCTCGTCCTGCGAGACATTGGGGTTGAGGAACTTGAGGATCAGCCGCTCGTCGACGACCGTATCCTCCATCAGCAGCACCGTGCCGAAGGCGCCACGGCCGATACGATCGATGTATTTGTAGCGCCCCTCGATGATCTCGCCGGGCTTGAGCATCTGGATGTCGAGGCGCGCCGCCGCCGCTTCCGCCTGCTTGGCGGCCTGTGCCAGCGCCTGGTCGGAGATGAGGAGCGTCTTCGCTGCCTCGGGCGGCGGCTGGGTCGGCGGGGGCGGCGGCTGCGGCGGCCGCACCCCGGCCTGCGCGGCGGCCGCGGCCGAGGGCGGCACCGGGGTGGCGGCGGAGCCGATGGCGGTGACGCCGGCGATGCGGTTGTCGAGCTCGCTGACCGCTGCGGCCGCCATGCGCGAGATGGTCTGGTCGGGGGAGCTCACCTGCGCCTGCAGCTCGTTGCGCACCTGTTCGGCACGGCTCTCGTCGGCGATGCGCGCCAGAGCGCCCATGGCCTCGATGCGGATCTCGCGCTCGGGCCGAGCCACCAGCGGCAGCAGCGTATCGACCAGCTTGCTGTCGCCGAGCTTGCCGAGGGCGCGCACCACGATCGGCGCGGCCTTGCCATTGGCCGGGGTGTGCAGCATCTCCATCAGGCGTGGCAACGCGCGCTTGCTGCCGATCTCGGCGAGCGCATCCACGGCGCGCTCGCTCACCCACCAGTCGCTGTCACGGGTGGCCTGGATGAGGGAGTCGACGGCGCGCTCGTCCTTGGTCTGGTTGAGGATCTCGATGGCGGCGCGGCGGATGTCCTCATCCTTGTCGCGGACCAGCTGCAGTACCGCCTCGATGACCTTGGGTCCCCCGATCTTGCCGAGCGCGTCGGCGGCGCGGCTGCGCACCCACCAGTCGCTATCCTTGAGCGACTCGAGCAGGTACTTGACGGAGCGGGCGTTGCCGACCTCGTTGAGCACTTCGACGGCGGCGCGACGCGCGTTCTCGTTCTCGTCCTTGAGCACCTCGATCAGGTAGCGCATGGTCTCGGGGTGGTTGGCCTTGATGACCACGTCGATGGCGCGGTTGAGCACGTCAATCTCGGGATCGCGCAGCAGTGCGCACACGCGCTCGATATCGATGGGGCCGTCCATGCGCTGCATGGCCGAAAGCGCCGCCCCGCGGATCAGCTTGTTCGAGTCCTTGAGCAGACCCTGGAGCGCGGTTTGCACCTCCGGGGTATTGAAGCGTGCCAGCGTGTTGATGATGTGCACGCGCGCGATCGGATCCTTGCCGTGCACGCGGCTGACGAGGTCCGGGAGCGACTGCTTGTCGGCGATCTCGCCGATGATACGAAACAGCGCCGCTTTCTCGTTCGGCTCCTGGTTATAGGCCGCGGTCAGCAGCTCGCGGACCGTGAAGCGCCTCTTGTGTGCGGCCAGCACCTCGAGCACCGTCGGCTTGGAGACGCCGGGGGTCGCGAGTGCCTCGAGCAGCAGGTGCTGGGGATAGTTGTTGCTGCTGGTGAGCGCCCAGGCGATTCCCGCGATCACGCGCGGACTGCCTTCGACCAGCCCGCGTACGAACAGCGGGAAGGTCTTCGGGCTGACGAGGCTCGCGAGCACGTCGACGAAGGCCAGGGTGGCGGCCTTGTCGGCATCGGGCAGCGCCCCGAATATTGCCTCGATGGCACCGGGACCAACTTCCTTCAGCTTCGCAACCGCCTTCTGGGTGGCGGGACTCGACGGGTCGGTGGAGGACCGGATTTCGGTGACGAGGCGGTCGGCTCGCAGGTTGGTGAGAAAGCTCATGCAGATCTACCGTCCGACAGCGCTCCCTGTACGCTTCCAGCGCGCCGTCGCGGCGGGGCAGGATGGCTGCACGGACACCGGTCGGTCCGGACAACCGCCTCGCCGTGGCCGCAATCTCTGATGAGGTCTCTAATAAAAGGAGCCAGCTCCCGACAATGCGCGGGATTATGCCATAGCCTTGAGCCCGGCCACGTGCCGCACCTCATGTAAGCGCGACGCAGGTCAACCCTCTACAATTCTCAAACATGACCCTCCAAGACTCCCTTGCTGCCGTCCGGGCCGTGCTCGATGCGTACGTCGACCCCTATCTCGGCGAGAGCCTCGGGGCTACGCAGGCGGTGCGCGAGCTACGTGCCGCGGGCGGTGGCTTCGCGGCGCGCGTCACACTCGGCTTTCCGGTCGGTGGCTACCAGTCGGAGCTCGCCACAGCGCTCAGCGCACGGCTCGCCGCGGCGGGCATCGATGCGCCGCTCACCGTAGAGCTCGAGTCCGACATCCACTCCCACGCCGTACAGCGAAACCTCAGGCCGTTGGGTGAGATCAAGAACGTGGTGGCGGTCGCCTCGGGAAAGGGCGGCGTGGGCAAGTCCACCGTGGCGGTGAATCTCGCTCTCGCCTGGGCCGCTCAGGGTGCGCGGGTCGGTGTTCTCGATGCCGACATCTACGGTCCGAGCCAGCCACTGATGCTCGGGCTCACCGGGCAGCGTCCGTCAACGTCCGATGGCAAGCACCTGAGGCCACTCATGGCGCACGGCGTGAGCGCCATGTCGATCGGCTTTCTCGTGGATGCCGATCAGCCCATGGTATGGCGTGGCCCCATGGTGACGCAGGCGCTCACGCAGCTGCTCTCGGAGACGCAGTGGGGTGCGCTCGACTACCTGGTCGTCGATATGCCCCCCGGTACCGGTGACATCCAGCTGACGCTCGCGCAGCGCGTGCCGGTCGCGGGAGCTGTGATCGTGACGACGCCCCAGGACATCGCCCTCGCCGATGCGCGCAAGGGGCTGAAGATGTTCGAGAAGGTATCGGTGCCCGTGCTCGGCATCGTCGAGAACATGAGCGTGCACATCTGCTCGCAGTGCGGTCACAGCGAGCACATCTTCGGCGCCGGTGGCGGGGAACGCATGGCGCGCGAGTACGGCGTGCGGCTGCTCGGGGAGCTGCCGCTCGATGCGCACATCCGCGAGGAGGCCGACGGCGGACGGCCCACCGTGATCGCTGC
>DATIZW010000280.1:0-6328 GCA_035516875.1 Steroidobacteraceae bacterium | reverse complement strand
AGTCAATCTCGCTGATCTGGCCCACGCCTCGAGCCTCGGTGAGCGGCTCGAGGAGCTGCGCGGCCGCAGCGTGATTCTGCTGGCGAAGAGCCAACTGGCGGCCGCGCTCGCCATGATCGAGCTCGATGGCGTCGCGCGACGCATGGTGCTGTGTCCGCCGGATCTCGGGCCCGAGCACTTGAGCGGCGTGGTGCGCGGCGCAGCCGCGGATGCCTGCGTGCGCGATGCCCACAGCCCCGAGGGCGCCGGCGCGACCTTCGCCGCCTGCGTCACGGCGCACACGCCGCTCGAGCGTGGGACGATCGCCCGCCGCACCTCGTGCGCGACCGAGTGGATCCTGCTCACCTCCGGCACCACCGGCGCGCCGAAACTCGTGCTGCATACGCTCGGCAGCCTCACCAGTGCGCTGGCCGGGGGACAGCGCGCCGCGGACGGCACGGTGGTGTGGAGCACCTTCTACGACATCCGCCGCTACGGTGGGCTGCAGATCTTCTTCCGCGCGCTGCACTCCGGCTCGCTGGTGCTTTCCGACCCGGCGGAGCCCGTGATCGATTTCCTCACACGTGCCGCGGCCGCCGGCGTCACGCACATCTCCGGAACCCCCTCGCACTGGCGGCGCGCGCTGATGAGCGGCGCCGCGACGACGATCGCGCCGCGCTACGTGCGGCTCTCGGGCGAGATCGCCGATCAGGCGGTGCTCGACAGCCTGCGGAGCACGTACCCGCACGCGACCGTGGCGCACGCCTTTGCCTCGACGGAAGCCGGAGTCGGCTTCGAGGTGCGCGACGGGCTCGCGGGATTTCCGGCAGCGCTGCTCGGCAGCGCGGGTCGGGTGGAGCTGCAGGTGGCCGACGACACCCTGCGGATCCGCTCCGCGGGCACCGCGCTGCGCTACCTCGGCGAGGATGCCGAGCCGCTGCGCCAGGCGGATGGCTTCGTCGATACCGGCGATCGCCTGGAAGAGCGCGGCGGCCGCTACTTCTTCATGGGCCGGCGCGGCGGCGTGATCAACGTGGGCGGGCTCAAGGTGCACCCCGAAGAGGTCGAGGCGGTCATCAACACCCACCCGTGGGTACGCATGTCGCTGGTGCGGGCGCGGCGCAATGCGATCACCGGGTCGGTAGTGGCGGCGGAGGTGGTGCTGGCCGAGGCGGGCAACGGCACGGGCGAGCGCCCGCCGGCGGATGCGCTCACCCGCGAGCTCACCGAGCGCTGCCGTCGCGCACTCGCCCCGCACAAGGTGCCGGCCATGATCCGCATCGTACCTTCGCTCGCCATGTCGCCATCCGGAAAGCTGGTGCGCCCGCTTGCGTAACGTCATCGTCACCGGCGCAAGCCGCGGCCTGGGCCTCGAGATCGCGACCGCGCTCGTCGCGAGCGGCTACCGCGTGCTCGCCATCGCCCGCTCACTCAGCGAGCCGCTGCGGGCCCTCATGGCCAAGCCGCAGCGCGACGATCGCGGCGCGCTCGAGTTCCACGCCTTCGACCTGCTCGACACGAGGGCCATGCCGCAGCTCGTCGCCGGACTGCGCAAGAAGTTCGGCCCGCTCTTCGGCCTCGTCAACAACGCCGGGCTCGGCACCGCGGGCGTGCTGGCGCTGATGCGCGACGAGCAGATCGAGACGCTGGTGCGGCTCAACACGATCTCACCGATCGTGCTCACCAAGCACGTCGTGCGCTCGATGATGAGCGAGCGGGACGGACGCATCGTCAACATCTCCTCGATCGTGGCCGCGACCGGTTACCACGGCCTCTCGGCCTATGCCGCCACCAAGGCGTCGCTCATCGGCTTCACGCGCTCGCTGGCGCGCGAGGTCGGCTCGCTCGGCATCACGGTGAACGCGGTGGCGCCGGGATTCGTCGCCACCGAAATGACCCGCGAGCTCGGCGACAAGCAGCGCGAGCAGATCGCGCGCAGGAGCGCCCTCAAGCGTCTGCCCGACCCCGACGACATCGCCGCCGCGGTGGAATTCCTGCTGAGCGAGAAGGCGAAGAACATCACCGGCACCACCCTCACGGTGGATGCGGGCAACACCGCCTGACGGAGTCGCACGGCCCGACGTGCCTGCCTTGGCGTGCTCGGGCCCCGAGCCGGGCAGCAGCGTGCGCCGGAGGCGGGTCGGCTACAGTCGCAGCTGCCCGCTGCACAGGCGCTGATAGAGCGCCTCATCGAGGGGCAGGTACGCGCCGCGCGCGGCATCGTCCACGTAGAGCGCGTCCGCGATGCGCCGCGGATCGTAGCCCTCGAGCGCGAGCTCCTGCTTCCTCAGCTTGAAAGTACCGGTGAGCTCGATCGCCGGCACGATGCGCAGAAACAGCGGGCGGGCGTAGGCGGGCAAGCGCTGCGCGAGCGACTGCCGCAGGGCGCCGAGATCGAACCCGGCCTCAGCGACCAGCGCGGCCATGCCGGCGCGTCCGTCGGCTCCAGGCACCGACACGCCGTAAACGGCGACGTCGCTGATTCCGGGGCAGCTGCCGATCACGCCCGCGACCTCGGTGGTCGAGACGTTCTCGCCTTTCCAGCGGAAGGTATCGCCCACACGATCGACGAAGTAGAAGAAGCCCTGCTCGTCCTGGCGCAT
The DNA here is from genome assembly GCA_035516875.1 of Steroidobacteraceae bacterium. Classification (GTDB taxonomy): domain Bacteria; phylum Pseudomonadota; class Gammaproteobacteria; order Steroidobacterales; family Steroidobacteraceae; genus 13-2-20CM-66-19. The sequence continues at coordinate 3,746 of DATIZW010000280.1, read as the reverse complement.
CAGGTCGCCGGTGCGATACCAGGCATCACCGGGGGAGAAGACGTCGCGGAGAATCTTCTTCGCGGAAGCGGCGGCATCGCTGTAGCCCTCGAAACGCGTGGCGCCCGCTGCGGCGAGGATCTGCCCGATCGCCTCACCCACCTCGCCGACGGCGCAGCGCTGGCAGCGGCCTTCTGCATCGCGCGCCGGTGCGGCGGCGTCGACGTCGAAGCGCACCAGCGCGACCGGAACGCGGTGCGAGAGGAATGGCGGAATCCGTCCGATGGCGCCGATGCGGCCCTCGCAGTTGTAGAGCGAGAAGTTGCCTTCGGTCGCGGCGTAGTACTCGAGGATCTCGGGGATGCGAAAACGCTGCTGAAACTCGGGCCAGACGTCACCGCGCAGTCCGTTGCCGCAGGCAAGCCGCAGCGTGTGGCGCGTTTCATCGCTGTGACGCGCACCGTTGAGCAGATAGCGACACAACTCGCCGATATACTGAAAAAGCGTGCAGCGTTCGGCGACGAGGTCCTTCCAGAAGCCGCTCGCCGAGAAGCGCTCGCGAATCACCACCGCGCCGCCGCCGACCAGCGTTGCGCCGGTGGCGACGACGCCGCCGACGCTGTGATACATGGGTAGGCAGTTGTACATGCGATCCTCGGGATGCACGTCGATCAGACCCGCGAACCAGTGGCTCCATTGCATCAGGCGGAAGTGACTGACGTTGGCGGCCTTCGGCAGCCCCGTGGTGCCTGAGGTGTAGATGCAGAGTGCCCGATCATCGAGTGTTGGTCGGCGCGCTTCAGCTTCCGCGAGCGGATCGCCGGAGAGCGATTCGATCTCAGGGTCGAGCCGCGGCAAATCCACGGCCGCCGTGTCCGGCCCGCTCACCCGGCACTCGACACCGCCAGTCAGCCGCGCGCGCACCTCGCCGAGCGCATCACTCAGTGAGGCGCCGGCGATGACATAACGCGGAGCCACCAGATTCAGGGAATGCGCGAGCAGCTCACCCTTGAGGTTGGTATTGATCAACGCCACCGTCACGCCGATCCCGGAGAGCCCGAGCCATATGGCCATGTAGTCCGGGCAGTTCGCCATTACGAGGCAGACGACGTCGCCCGCGCCGAGCCCCCGCGCGAGGCCCCAGCGTGCGTAGCGGTTGCCGGCCGCGGCCAGCGCCCGATAGCTCAGGACAGAGTCCGCGCCCACGAGTGCCGGAGCGTCGCCGAAGCGATCGGCGAGTCGTGCGATCAGCGCGGGGAGTGTCAGGGTACGATCCCGCTCGATCGCCGCGGTGCGCTCGAGCGCACGCACCCAGGCCTTGAGAGGTGATCGCTTGTTTTCGTCGCCGCGCGCTGTCATCGTGATCGTGATCGCATCTGAGACGGTTCATTCAATTCTATGATACAAATGACAATAATGACCCCGATCGGCACACGCTCGGGCGCGGCGCACCACGGTGTGCAGCCATGAAACCTGAAACCATCGCCCTGCATTCGGGGTACGACTGCGACCCGGTGACGAAGTCCGTCGCCGTCCCGATCTACCAGACGGTCGCCTACGCGTTCGACAACGCAGCGCACGGGGCGGCGCTCTTCGACCTGGAGGTCGAGGGCTTTCGCTACACGCGCATCGGCAATCCGACCACGGCGGTCCTCGAGCGACGCATCGCCGATCTCGAGGGTGGGATCGATGCGCTCGTGGTCAGCTCGGGGCAGGCGGCGCTCTACTACACGGCGCTGAACCTCGTGGAGGCCGGCCAGAACATCGTCTCGATCCCGCAGCTCTACGGCACCACGCATACGCTCTTCGCCCACATCCTGCCGCGGCTCGGCGTCAAGGTTCGCTTCGGCAAGAGCGACTCGCCCGCCGAGCTCGCCGCACTCATCGACGAGAATACGCGGGCGCTGTTCTGTGAGACCGTCGGCAACCCCGCCGGTAACATCTGTGACCTCGAGGCGCTCGCGGCCGTTGCGCAGCGCGCCCGGATCCCGCTGGTGGTCGACAATACCGTGCCGACGCCCATACTGATCCGGCCGTTCGACTTCGGCGCCGACATCATCATCCACTCGCTCACGAAGTTCCTCGGCGGCCACGGCACCACGCTCGGTGGCGCGATCGTCGACAGCGGGAACTTCCGCTGGGAGAAGCACGCCGCGCGCTACCCGATGTTCACGCAGCCGGACGCGTCGTATCACGGGCTCGTATACACCGAGCACTACGGCAACAAGGCCTTCCTCGGCCGGGCGCGGAGCGTCTTCCAGCGGACGTTGGGGGCCGTGCTCTCGCCGTTCAACGCGTTCCTGCTGCTGCAGGGGATCGAGACCGTCGCGCTGCGCGTCGAGCGCCACGTGGAGAACGGACGGCGGGTCGCCGAGTTCCTGCGTGCCGACGCGCGGGTGGCTTCCGTCAGCTATGCCGGCTTCCCGGACAATCCCTACTACGCCCTGGCGCAGAAGTACTTCGGCGGTCGCGCCTGTTCGCTCCTCACTTTTGCCATCCGCGGCGGCTACGACGCCGGCACGCGCTTTTACGATGCGCTGAAGCTCTTCAAGCGCCTGGTGAACCTCGGGGACGCGAAGTCTCTCGCCTGCCATCCGGCCTCGACCACGCACCGCCAGATGTCCCCCGAGGAGCAGCGCACGGCGGGCGTCGGGCCCGAGACCATACGCCTGAGCGTCGGCATCGAGCACATCGACGACATCATCGCGGACCTCGACCAGGCGCTCGGCGTCGCCACGCGCCCGCGCTGAGTGATCCGTCCTGCGGCGCGGCGAACGCCCGCCGATAGTTGGCAGACGCGCGCGGCCCGAGCCGGCGGTCACTGCGGCCGCAGACATCAGCCCTTTTGCGCCAGAAGCCTTGCGAGCAGTGCTTCGACCGAGGAGACCGAGCGGAAATTGTCCGGGGTGATGTCGCCCTGCGGGATGGTGAGATCGAATTCCACTTCCACCGCGAGCATCAGGCTCACCATCTTGATCGAGCTCATCCCGAGCTCGCTGAGGCGCCCCTCGACCGGCAGGCTCGCGGCAGCCTCCGGCTTGCCGAGAATCTGCGCCACCAGGCGCAGCAGGCGGTCACGGAGTGCGGGTTGTGGGTCCGGCTGGGGAAGCCCGTCGCTCATAGGCGGGCCATCATACCGTTTCCGCCGTGCGCGACGGCGCCCGTGCGGCGGCGATGAACGACAGCCAGTTACGGTAGATGGCCACGGCCGCCGGGCGCCAGGTGTTTTTGAGCTCGGCGGCGACCGCGGCGAATGGAAACTTCTCCAGAAGGCTCGCGCTGCGCTCGGCGAGCGCCTGCTCGCGAAACGCGCTGAGTCCGGCCAGCGCGTCCGGCGACAGATAGCCGCAGGGAAGGGTCGGGTAGTGCGGCTGCTCCCCCCGCAGATAGCGCCCGACGTCGCGGCGGTACTCCTTGAGCAGCGTCAGGTCTTCGTACTCCGGGTGGCCCTGAAAGAACAGCAGGAGGCTGCGCTCCTGACGCACAAAGGCGTCCGCGCCGGTCTCGGCCGACCAGCTGAGCAGCGTGTAGCCGGCCGCGCGCAGCGCCTCCGCCGACAGCTCATTCCATCTCGAGTGCGGCATGTGCATCGGCGCGCTCACGCCCTCGAGCAGCGGATGTCCGGGGAGGATCGCGTGCTCGTAGACTCCGCAGCGCTTCTCCGTCAGCCGTCGCCGCTCGATGCCGTCGAGGTGCAATACCGCGGAGTGCGCTGCCAGGCAGGACCAGACGCTCGCCGCGGTGTGCTGCTCCGCGAAGGCGAGGAG
>DATIZW010000279.1:0-4912 GCA_035516875.1 Steroidobacteraceae bacterium | reverse complement strand
TCGATTTCGGCGTCCGGCACGTCGCGTCCGAAGGCGATGTTGTTGCGGATGGTATCGTCGAACAGCACTACGTCCTGGCTGACCACCGCGATCTGTTCGCGCAGGTTGCGCAGCTCGTACTCGCGCACGTCGCGGGCGTCGATGCGCACGCTGCCGGCAGCCACGTCGTAGAAGCGTGGCAACAGATTCACCAGCGTCGACTTGCCGCTGCCCGAGCGGCCGACGATCGCCAGATTCTCGCCGGCGGCGACCTCGAGCGAAACGTCCGAGAGCGCTGCCGCCCGGCCGCGGGTCGCTGTACCGCCGGCCGCCGCCGGGCCGCCCGGGTAGGCGAACGACACCCGCTCGAACTGCACCGCCCCCCGCGCGCGCGCGGGGCGGAAGGTGCCGCCCTGCGGCTCGGGCGTCTCATCGAGCAGCTCGAACAGGCTCTGTCCGGCGGCGATGCCCTGCTGCAACGGACCGGCGACCCCGACCAGCTCGCGCAGCGGCTGCGCGATGCTCACCAGTGCCGTGATGAAGCCGGCGAGCGCCGCCATGCTCATGCGCCCATGGATGGCGTCAGTGATGGCGATCAGCAACACAATCGCGCAGCCGATGGCAGTCACCTCCTGCACTACCGGGTTGGAGATGCCGCGCGTCAGGATCAGCTTCATGTTGGAACGGCGGTTGTGCTCGTTGACCGCGTCGAACTGTCGCGCGAAATGCGCTTCGGCGTTGTACACCTTGATGAGCCGTGGCGCCTCGAAGCTCTCCTTGGCGACACGCGTCACATCGCCCATGGAGTCCTGGATACGGCGGCTGTAACGGCGGAACTTGTGGTTGATGATCGACACCAGCCAGCCGACCAGCGGACCCATGATCAGGGCGATCAGGGTCAAGCGCACGTTGGTCCACAGCAGCCAGCCGATCGAGCCGATGATGGTGAGCGTGGTGCGTACCACCGTGTTGACCGAGTCGGTGGTGGCCTGGCCGATCTGCTCGCTGTTGTAGGTGAGGCGCGAGAGCAGTGCCCCGGAGGAATGGCGATCGAAGTAGCCGACCGGCAGTAACAGAATGTGCTGGAATACCTCGTGCCGCAGCTCATTGACGATCTGGCGGCCGACGTAACCCATGAAGTAGGTCTGGGTGAAGTCGCCGATGCCGCGCAGCGTGAAGATCCCCACCAGCGCGAGCGGCACCCACACGATGGTGCGCGGGTCCTGCTGGATGAGCGTGCCGCCGACGAAGCCCTGGGCGAAGGGCGCCAGGCTCACCATGGTGGCCGAGAACAACACTCCGCCGAGCATGCCGAGAATGAAGCGGCCGCGATGCGGTCCCAGGTAGCCGAGCAGCCGGCGGTAGGCGGTGAAGGCGCTCCCCCCGAGGGGCGGCGTGCTCCCCGTCCCGGTGCGCGCTCGGCTGATGTCGTTCAAGGCTTGCTCGCCGGCTCTTCCTTGACCGTAGCGATATTAACCTCGGTGAAGCCGAGGCGCCCAAGGACGTCCATGGCGGTGATGACGGACTGGTGTGTCGCCCGCGCATCGGCCCGCAGCGTGATACGCATCGAGCGATTGCTGCCGGCTTCCTTCAACAACGCCGCCCGCAGCGTCTCCGGACTGGAATTGATGAGCTCGCGCTGGTTCACCAAATAGCCGCCCTGTTGCGTAACGCTGACGACCAGCGGCTCGCCGCTCACCTTCTCCACCGGAACGGCGCTCGCCTGCGGCAGGTGCACGCGCAACCGCCCCTCGTCGGTGAACTTGCTCGAGAGGATGAAGAACACCACCAGCAGCAGCACTACATCGATGAGCGAGACCACGTTGATCTCCGGCTCCTCGTGACGGCGCGGCTTGAGGTTCACGGCGTTTGCGGCGCTAGGCGGCGGCGGATGAGGCGGCCGTGTGTGCGGCCGGCACGGGCGAGGCCGACGGCGCGGCGGCCGGCGAGGCGCGCTCGCGCGCCCGCGCCGCCTCGAGCACGTCCGCCATGCGGATGGCGTTCTTCTCCATCTCCACGACGATGCCGTCGACGCGACCGCGCAGGTAGCGGTAGGAGATGAGTGCCGGAATCGCGACGCACAGCCCCGCTGCAGTCGCGATCAGCGCCTCGGCGATGCCGCCCGAGAGCGCGCGCGGGTCACCCATGCCGCCCGCCTGGATGGCGTTGAAGGCGCGGATGATGCCGGTCACGGTGCCAAGCAGTCCGAGGAGCGGCGAGACACCGGCGATCGTCCCGAGTGTATTGAGAAAGCGCTCGAGCTCGTGCACCACGTGCCGCCCGGTGTCCTCGAGACGCTCCATGACGATCTCGCGCGGACGATGGCGGTTGGCGAGCCCGGTCGCGAGCAGCCGTCCGAGGGGCGAGTTCTGCTCGAGCGCCGCGATCACCTTGTCGTTCACCTGGTTGGCCTCGATCAGCTGCCAGACCCGCTGCGGCAGCTCGCGCGGCAGCACCCGCTTGTCCTGCAGCGTCCAGAGCCGCTCCAGGATGATGGCTGCCGCGGTGATCGAGCACAGAATGATAGGCCACATCAACGGGCCGCCGGCCCGTACTATTTCCCACATCCGAACGCTTACCTCGCAAGCACTTAGAAGCGCAACGGCGGCATCATACCGGAGGGGCGCTCGCGCTCAAGGTAACTGCGTCCCAGGAAGCGCGGCGCGTACCGCCGGCCCCACAGGCCTTCTGGTAGAGTCCCGGAGCCCCATGCCGCGCCGCCTGCTGGAAAAGATCGTGCCCGCCCCGCGCGCCCTGCAGGACCGCTGGGTCGTGCGGCTCTTCGGTGCACGGATCGCAGACCCGCAGCTGTGGACGCTCCACCGCCGTGCGGTGACCTACGGGTTCGGCGCGGGGCTCGCGATCTGCTTCGTGCCGCTGCCGGTGCACCTGTTGCTCGCGGTGAGCGCCGCAGTCATCTGGCGGCTCAACATCCCGGTGACCTACGGCACCACCTGGATCCTGACCAACCCCTTCACCGCGGTCCCGGTGTACTACATGGCTTACCGCGTGGGTGCGGCCATCCTGCACACGCCCCGCCAGCACTTCCGCTTCGTCGCCGATTGGCACTGGTTCCGTCACGGGTTGCTGCCGGTGTGGCAGCCGTTCGTCATCGGCTGCATCGTCTGTGGCGTGGTGCTCGGGATCCTCGGCTGGCTCGCGTTCGAGGCGCTGTGGCGCTGGCATGTACGCAGCCGCTACCGCGCCCGCCACGCCGCGCAGTCAGCCTAGCGCCGTGCGGCGGGCCGCCGGCGAGCACCTCACTGACGCTCGGTGAGCGTGCCGCGATCGAGCTCGTAGACCCGCTCCATGCGGCTGGCGAGTTTCAGGTCGTGCGTCACCACCACGAGGCTCGTGCCGCGCTCGCGGTTGAGTTCGAGCATCAGCGCGAAGACGCTGGCGGCGTTGGCACCGTCGAGATTGCCGGTAGGCTCATCCGCCAGCACCAAGCGTGGCTGCGTGACCAGCGCGCGCGCGACCGCCGCACGCTGGCGCTCGCCGCCCGAGAGCTGATGCGGCCGGTGATCGAGCCGCTCGCCGAGGCCGACGCGGGACAGCAGTGCGTGCGCCGCCGCGCGCGCCGCGGCGACCGGCGTACGCCGCACCAGCAGCGGCATCGCGACATTCTCCAGTGCGCTGAACTCCGGCAGCAGGTGGTGGAACTGGTAGACGAAGCCGAGCGCGCGGTTGCGCAGCGCACCGCGCTCGTTCTCGTTGAGTGCATGAATGTCGCGCCCGTCGATGCGCACTTCGCCGCCGCTCGGGCGATCGAGTCCGCCGAGAATCTGCAGCAGCGTCGTCTTGCCGGACCCCGAGGCGCCGACGATCGCCGCGCGCTCCCCCGCCGCGACCGCGAGCGTGACGCCTTCGAGCACCTGCAGCTGCACCGGCCCCTGGCGGAAGCTCTTGCGCACCGCGCGCGCCTCGAGAACGTGGTCACTCATGCCGCAGAGCCTCCGCCGGAGCCGTGCGCGCCGCGCGCCACGCCGGGTAGATGGTGGCCAGTACGCACAGCAGCAGCGCCACGCCGCACACCTTGAGCACGTCGTTTCCCTCCACGTAGGCCGGCAGGTCGCTCATGTAGTAGACGCGGGCATCGAGGAACTGTGTGCCGAGCAGCTGCTCGAGCGCGCGCACCAGCTTCTCGAGGTTGTCGGCGAGCAGCGTGCCGAGGAGTGCGCCGGCGAGCGTACCGGCGAGTCCGATCAACACGCCCTGCACGGCGAAGGTGAGCAGCACGTTGCCTGGTGCGGCGCCGAGCGTGCGCAGGATGGCGATGTCGGTCTGCTTCTCCTTCACGATCATGACCAGCGTGGCAACGATGTTGAACGCGGCGACCGCCACCAGCATCAGGAGGATCACGAACAGCATCGACTTGGTGATCTCGATCGAGCGGAAGAAGTTGGCGTGATCCTGCGTCCAGTCGGTGACGTAGAAGCCAGGTCCGCCGAGCGCGCGCGCCAGGCGGCGCACCAGCGACGGGGCGCGCAGCGGATCGTCGAATGCGAGCCGCAGCCCCGTGACACCGCTGCCGGTACGGAACAGCCGGGCGGCATCGTCCAGGTGCACCAGCGCCAGCCCACGGTCGAACTCGTACATACCGGACTTGAAGAGCCCCACGACGCTGAAGCGGCGCATGCGCGGCACGACGCCGGTCGGTGTCGCCGTGCCCTCGGGGGCGATCAGCACTACAGTGTCGCCAACGCCGACCCCCAGCTCGTGCGCCAGCGCGCTGCCGAGGATCGTGGCGTAGCTGCCGGGCTTCAGATCGTCGAGGCTCCCGGCGATCACGCGTTGCGCGAGCCCGGTGGCGGTGCGCTCCTCCTCGGGCAGCACGCCGCGCACGCTCGCACCCACCATGTGTGGCCCGGCGGCGAACATCGCCTCGCTGGCGATATAGGGTACCGCCGCCGCGACGCCCGGCTGGCGCCGC
>DATIZW010000278.1:0-12605 GCA_035516875.1 Steroidobacteraceae bacterium | reverse complement strand
TCCACCGTTACGTCGATGTCGAACTTGGCAGTGAGCTTAACGGCCTCGAGCGGCTGGCGCACGATCATCCGCCCGGTCTCGCGACCGAAGAACGCATCGAGCGAGCGCTCGTTCACCGTAATGCGCCCGCTGCCGGGCTTGAGGTAGACGCGTGCCGTAGCAGTCTTGCGACGACCGGTACCGTAGTGATTCTGCTGGCTCGCTGCCATGAGGGCGGGTCCTATTGAATGTTGAGCGGTTTCGGCTGCTGCGCCTGGTGGGGGTGCTCGCCGCCGGCGAATACGTGCAGCTTTCTGAACATGCGCCGGCCGAGGGGGTTCTTCGGCAACATGCCCTTCACGGCAAACTCGATCGCCCGCTCGGGATGCTCGGCCAGAAGCTTCTGCAGCGCGATCGACTTGATGCCGCCGATGTGGCCGGTGTGGTGGTAATAGATCTTGTCGGAAAGCTTGCGGCCGGTGACGCGGATCTTCTGTGCGTTGACCACCACGATGTGATCACCCATGTCGACGTGCGGGCTATAGTCGGCCTTGTGCTTGCCCTTGAGGCGGTGCGCAATCTGCGAGGCGAGGCGCCCGAGCGTCTTGTCGCTCGCATCGACGATGAACCAATCGCCGCGGACGGTGCCGGGCTTGGCAAATACGGTCTTCATAGGTCACTCGCGGCGGTGTTCCGCACCACGGCAGGCAATCCTGGGCGCGGCCGGGGCCCGAAAAAAGGCGGGCAAGTGTACTCAAGCAGGTGCACGGATGCAAAGCCGCCCCTGGCCTGCGGGCTCTCGCGGCGATTGCCCCTATAATACCGGCCCGAAACATGGGGTCAGCCCGCACTCTGGACTCTGCGATCGCCGCTCTCGACCGCGCCCTGCGGTCCGTGTGTGCGCCGGCGCGCTCGTCGCGCCCGGCCCCGTCGGCCGGCAGCGACACGGGGGAAGCGCTGCCCGACGCCGACCGGCGGATGAGCGCGGCGCTGATGCGCGTCAACCACGCGGGCGAGCTCGCGGCGCAGGCGCTGTATCACGGGCAGGCGCTCATGGCCCGCTCCGAGGCGACGCGCCGTATGCTGCTGGCGGCGGCACGCTCCGAGTCCGATCATCTCGCCTGGTGCGAGGCGCGCCTCAGGGAGCTCGGGGCGCGACCGAGCCTGCTCAATCCACTGTGGTATGCCGGCTCCTTCGCGCTCGGCGCCGCGGCTGCGCTGCTGGGCGACAGCACCAGCCTCGGTTTCGTGGCCGAGACCGAGCGTCAGGTGGAGGGACATCTCGATGAGCACCTGGCGCGGCTGCCGCCGGGCGATGCCCGCAGCCGTGCCATACTGCGCCTCATGCGGGCGGAAGAGATCGAGCACGGCGCCACCGCAGCGGCCGCAGGCGGTGCAGCGCTGCCGGCCGCGGCGCGCGCCCTCATGCGGCGCATCGCACGTGTCATGACTGGTACGGCTTACTGGGTTTGAGAATCGCGGAAGGTTGTATATTAGAAGCTTCTGTGGGGGAGCCGGTATGGAAGAGAGCATCAAGCCGCTGAGCGAAATTCCCGCGATCAACCGGTTCCTGAGTTACTGCCGCATCCGTGCAGTGCCCTCGAAAACCGTCGTGATCCACGCCGGTGACCTGCCGGACGTGCTCTACTACATCATCAGCGGCTCGGTCGAAGTCATGATCGAGGACGAGGAAGGCAACGAGATGGTGCTCGCCTACCTCAACCGCGGTCAGTTCTTCGGGGAAATGGGCCTGTTCTACGAGCAGCCGACGCGCAGCGCCTGGGTGCGCACCCGCAACCAGTGCGAGCTCGCCGAGATGACCTATCCGCGCTTCCGGCAGATTGCCGCCGAGAGTCCGGGGCTGGTATTCGAGCTGGCGACGCAGCTCGCCACGCGGCTCGATCGCACCAACCGCAAGCTCGGCGATCTCGCGTTCGTCGACGTCACCGGGCGCGTGGCGCATGCCATCATGGATCTGTGCGGCGAGCCTGATGCCATGACCCATCCGGAGGGCATGCAGATCAAAGTGAGCCGCCAGGAGCTGTCACGGCTGGTCGGCTGCTCGCGCGAGATGGCCGGCCGCGTGCTCAAAGTGCTCGAGGAGCAGGGCCTGCTGCGCGCCACCGGCAAGACCATCGTGGTGTTCAATGCGCGGCCGAAGATGAAGACCCGTCCAGTCATCGTGCCGGCCAAGCCCGCGGCCGGCGGCAGCGCCGCGCGGGCGGCGAGCCCGGTCGAGGCCGAAGACGACGATGAGGACGACGAGGACGACGAGTAGCCGCGCGCCGCTTCCGGCGGCGTCGTAGCCTCAGCGGGCGCGGCCGCGCGACTGGCCCGCCAGGTCGGTCTGCATGGTGATCTGCTGGCGCATCTCGCGGATGGTCTGCGCGTAATCACGGCTGCCGAAGATAGCCGATCCCGCGACGAAGGTGTCGGCCCCCGCCTTGGCGGCGGCGCGGATATTCTCGATCTTGATCCCGCCATCGACCTCGAGGCGCACCGCGCGGCCGGACGCGGCGATGCGCGCCCGCGCGTCCGCCAGCTTGCGCAGGCTGGTGGGAATGAACTGCTGCCCGCCAAAGCCCGGATTCACCGACATGATGAGCACCATGTCGAGCAGCTCGAGGGTGTAGTCGAGGTAATCGAGCGGCGTCGCCGGGTTGAACACCAGTCCCGGCTGGCAGCCGTGCTCACGGATCAGCGCGATGGTGCGATCGATGTGCTCGGAAGCCTCGGGATGGAAGGTGATGTAGGTGGCGCCGGCGGCAGCGAAGTCGGGCACGATGCGATCGACCGGCCGCACCATCAGGTGCACATCGACCGGCGCGGTGACGCCACGGCGGCGCAGCGCCTCACACACCAGTGGCCCGATCGTGAGATTTGGCACGTAGTGGTTGTCCATGACGTCGAAGTGAATGAGGTCGGCGCCGGCTTCGAGCACGGCATCGACCTCCTCACCGAGGCGGGCGAAGTCGGCGGAGAGAATCGACGGAGCTATCCACGGCTCGGACATCCGCCACAGTCTAACCGATTGTGATCCGGGGCTGCCGTCATGCGCCGCCAGCCCGACGGGCAGGCTCAGCGGGTCAGCCGCGTGAGCGCCTCGCGGTACTTGTCGGCGGTGGCGGCGATGACCTCGGGCGGCAGGCGCGGCCCCGGGGCCTTCTTGTTCCAGTCGAGTGTCTCCAGGTAGTCGCGCACGAACTGCTTGTCGAAGCTCGGCGGGCTCGTTCCCACGCGGTAGCTGTCGGCGGGCCAGAAGCGCGAGGAGTCCGGTGTCAGCACCTCGTCGATGAGGGTGAGCGTGCCGGCCTCATCCACACCGAACTCGAACTTGGTGTCGGCGATGATGATGCCGCGCGCAAGCGCGTGCCCGGCGGCGAAGCGGTAGAGCGCGAGCGCGCGCTCGCGCACCGCGGCAGCGAGCTCAGCGCCGATGAGCGCAGTCAGTTCGCCGAAGGAAATATTCTCGTCGTGCTGCCCGGGCTTCGCCTTGGTCGCCGGGGTGAAGAGCGGCTGCGGCAGCCGCGCAGCCAGCTCGAGCCCGGCCGGCAGGGCGATGCCGCACAGCTCACCGCGGGCCCGGTAGTCCTTCCAGCCCGAGCCGATGAGGTAGCCCCGCACCACCGCCTCGACCGGCAGCGCCTCGAGGCGCCGCACGATCACCGCGCGCCCCTCGAGCAGTGCACGCTCGCCGGCGTCGTGAACCACGCTCGCAGGATCACGGCCCGTGAGGTGATTCGGCACCAGGTGCCGGGTGCGCGCGAACCAGAAGTTGGAGATGCCGTTCAACACCCGCCCCTTGTCAGGAATCGGATCGGGAAGCACGACATCGAACGCCGACAGCCGGTCGGTAGTCACGATGAGCAGTGCATCGTCGTCGAGCGCGTAGATATCGCGCACCTTGCCCTCGTGCAGGCGGGTGAGCCCGCGAAGCTCGGTGCGGTAGACGACGGGGGACGGCATGCGCTTGGTACTATAGCGGCCCTTTGGCCCACGGACATCTGCGCGCCTGACACGCACGGTCGCCATGAAATGGATCGGCAAGCTCACCGGAGGGCTTCTCGGGGGCCTCGTGTACGGGCCCATCGGCGCGGTCCTCGGCATGTTGCTCGGTCATCAGTTCGACGAGCAGCAGAGCGAGGCTCCGCAGCTGTCGGCCGAGGAGCTGGCGGCGGTCGGTGCGACCTTCTTCCGCGCCACCTTCCGCATCATGGGTCATCTCGCCAAGGCCGATGGCCGCGTGTCGGAGCAGGAAATCGCCGCCGCGCGCGAAGTGATGGGCGAGCTGCGCCTCGAGCCCGCCCAGGTGCAAGAGGCGATCGGGTGCTTCACGGCCGGCAAGGTTTCCGGCTTCGACGCGGATGCAGAGCTTGCGGCGCTCACGCGCGTGTGCCGCGGACGGCCCGACCTTGCGCGTGTGTTTCTCGAGATCCAGGTGCGCGCAGCGCTCGCCGGCAACAATCTCGAGGGCCCGGTGCGGCCGCTGCTCAGCCGCATGGCCGACCGGCTCGGTATCTCCACGCTGGAATTCGCGCACATCGAGACGGTGCTGCGCATCCAGCGCGGTGCCTTTCGTGGCCAGCGCCCGCCGGGAGCGCGCTCGGGCGCTGCACGTGAGGATCAGCTCGCCGCGGCCTACCGCGTACTCGAGGCTTCCGCCGCCGCGAGCGACGAGGAGGTCGCCAAGGCCTACCGCCGTCAGCTGCAGCGCCATCATCCGGACAAGCTCAAGGCCAACGGCCTGCCCGAGTCGATGCTGGCGCACGCCAAGCAGCGGACGCAGCAGATCATCGAGGCGTGGGAGCTGATCCGCGAGCGCCGTGGTATGCGCTGAAACCGCGCCTCACGCGCTCGGCGGCCGCCGCCCTCAGCGCCGCTGTCCCGCCCACTCCCCGATCACCTTCTCGATCGCGCCCACGCCGTCGGTCAGCGCCGCGGGTCCGGGCTGCAGGATGAGCGAGGACTTTATCTCGCGCACGTAGCCCGCGCGCACCGCCGGGATGTCGCTCCATCCCGGACGCGCCGCCACCGCTTCCGGACGGAACTTCTTGCCACACCACGAGCCGAGCACGATGTCGGGAGCGCGGCGCGCCACCTCGAGCGGGTCGGCGATGATGCGGTTGCGCCCGAGCGGCTCGCGCGAGAGCTCCGGGAAGCAGTCCTCGCCTCCGGCGAGTTCGACGAGCTCCGACACCCAGCGGATGCCGCTGATCGTGGGATCGTCCCACTCCTCGAAATACACGCGCGGTCGGCGCGCGAGCGCCGCGGCGCGCCGGCGCACCTGCTCCAGTCCCGCCTCGAGCTCACCGGCGAGCGCGCACGAGCGGTCGGCGCAGCCGATCATGCCGCCGAGGGTGCGCACCATGCGCAGGATGTCGGCGACGCTGCGGTGATTGAAGACGTGCACCTCGATACCCTCGCGCACCAGACTGGCGGCGATGTCCGCCTGCAGGTCGGAGAACCCGAGCACCAGGTCGGGCCGCAGCGCCACGATGCGCTCGATGCGGGCGCTGGTGAATGCCGAGACCCGCGGCTTTTCGCGCCGCGCCTGCGGCGGACGCACGGTGAACCCCGAGATGCCCACGATCCGCCAGTCCTCGCCGAGCCGGTAGAGCGTCTCGGTAGTCTCCTCGGTGAGGCAGACGATGCGCTGGGGAAATCCCGAATCTGGCGTCATGTGGCGCGGCTCCGGAGCGGCGGCCACTGTATCCTTAACACATGTGGACCCGTTTCTGGGCGTTTCTCGACTGGTGCTTCTTCGGCGCCGCCTCGGAGCGCGCCGGCGCGCTCGGGGCCGTGCTGCGGCTGTTGCGCTATCCCTACGCGGTGGTGCGCGACCTGGCACGCGGAGAGATCAACCTGCGGGCGATGGGACTCGTGTACACCACGCTCCTGTCGCTCATCCCACTGCTCGCCTTCAGCTTCGCGATCCTCAAGATCTTCGGCGGTCACCGCGACATCGAGCCGATCGTCTACGAATTCTTCCGTCCGGTCGGCGGCGCGGCGGCGACCCAGCTCACCGCGCGCGTCGTGCAGTTCGCCAGTCGGGTAAGCAACGGCGTGGTCGGCTCGGTGGGGCTGGCGCTGCTCGCCTGGACGCTGGTAGGCACCATCAAGAAGGTCGAAGACAGCTTCAATTTCCTCTGGCACGTCGACCAGCCGCGCAGCTTCGCGCGCCGCCTCGCCGAGTACACGACGCTCCTCATCACAGGTCCAGTGCTGCTGGTGGGCTTCATCGGGCTGTCACACGCCGCGCTCGCCAGCGCCCCGGTGCAGGAGGTGGTGGTACGCCTGCCGCTGCTGCAGCGCCTGCGCGGCACCGGCATCAACCTCGCGCCCTACGCGATGGTCACGGCGTTCTTCACTGCGCTCTACATGCTGGTGCCGAACACGCGCGTCGACTGGCGCGCGGCTCTCATCGGCGGGCTGGTCGGCGGAGTGGTATGGGCGGCCATCGGCAAGATGTTCACCGCCTTCGTCGTCTACTCGACGCGTCTCACGATCGTATACGCGGGATTCGCCTTCGTGGTGGCGGCACTGCTGTGGACCTATTTCGGCTGGCTGATCCTGCTCGCCGGGGCGCAGCTGTCCTTTTACGTGCAGAACCCGGCCTACCTGCGCCTCGGCCTGCAGCAGCTGCGCCTCTCGAGCGTGGAGCTCGAGGATCTCGCGCTCAAGCTCATGTACTTCGTCGGTCGCACACACGTCAGCGGCGGGCGGCGCTGGACGGTCAACCGCCTGGCGAACGAGCTCGGGCTGCCGGGCATCGCGGTGGCACAGATGTCCGCAACACTCGAGCGGGCGGGCCTGCTCATCGTCACCGACTACGACGAGCTCGTGCCGGCGCGCGACATCGGCCACATCGGGGTGTACGAGATCCTCGACATCGCCCGCAACCAGCGCAGCGGCCACGTGGCGCCGCGCAACTTCGCCGTCCCCCCCGTGGACCGGATCCTGGCGAGCCTCGAGGAGGCACGGCGCAACCGCTGTACCGATCTCACGCTGCGCGACCTGGTCGATGAGACACCGCGACCGGCATTGCACCTCACTACCCGGCAGTCGACTTCCCGCTGAGCGCCAGCTACTCCCCGGCGATCGTCATCTCGCCGATGAGCACCGAGGGGGTGCGGATGCCGCCGCGCAGATCGACGTCGCTGCCGAGCGCGACGATGTTGCGGTACATCGGCCGCAGATTTCCGGCGATCGTGATCTCATGCACCGGGTAGGCAATGGCGCCGTTCTCCACCCAAAAGCCGCTCGCACCGCGGGAGTAGTCGCCGGTCACGCCGTTCACGCCCTGTCCCATGAGCTCCGTCACCAGAAGCCCGGTATGCAGCTGCGCGAGGAACGCCTGCGGGTCGAGGCCGCCCTGCGAGCTCGTGACGAGCAGGTTGTGAATCCCGCCGGCGTTGCCGGTGCTCTTGAGTCCGAGGCGCCGTGCCGAGTAGCTGCCGAGCACGTAGCCGCCGATGACCCCAGCGCTCACCAGCTCGCGATCGTGAGTAGCCGCGCCCTCCTGGTCGAAGGGACTGCTGGCGAGGCCCTTGGGGATGTGCGGCCGCTCCTGCATGGCGAGGAAGTCGGGAAATATCTGCTCGCCGGCCGCGTTCAGCAGGAACGAGGCCTTGCGATACTGACTGCTGCCGCTGATCGCACCGATGAAGTGCCGGAACAGGCCGCGCGCCATGTCGGGCGTGAACGCCACCGGCGCCCGACGGGTCGTCAGCCGCCGCGCGCCGAGACGCGCCACCGCGCGCTCGCCGGCGAGGCGGCCGGTGCGCGTGGCCGACTCGAGCTCTTCCGGGTCGCGCGCGATGGTATACCAGTAGTCGCGCTGCATCGTCTCGTCCGACTCGGCGATCAGCGAGCAGCTCACCGAATGGCTGGTGGTGGAATAGCCGGCGAGGAATCCGAGCGAGTTGCCGTAGACGCCGCTGTGACGCTGGCTGTTGACGGAGGCGCCTTCGGAATTGTTGACGCGCGCATCGACCGCCAGCCCGGCCGCCTCGCACTCGCGCGCCAGCTCGATGGCCCGCTCGGGCGTGAGGTCCCAGGCGTGGTCGAGATCGAGATCCGGGATGTCACGCGCCAGCGCCTCCGGCTCGACCAGCCCGGCGTACGGGTCCTCGGCCGTGTAGCGCGCAATCGCGCAGGCCTTGGCGACGCTCTCGCGCACCGCCGCGGCGCCGAGGTCCGCAGTGCTGGCCGCGCCCTTGCGCTTGCCGAAATAGACGGTCACTCCGAGCCCACGGTCGCGCTGGTACTCGATGGTGTCCACCTCGCGCAGCCGCACGCTGACGGAAAGCCCCTGGCTGACCGAAGCATCCGCCTCGCACTGCGAGGCGCCCTGCCGCCGCGCTTCCTCGAGCGCCAGGGCGGCAACTTCGGTCAGCTGGCGGGTCGAAGCTGGATCGGCTGCGGACATCGGTGTGCTTGGCGCTCGGCTTTGGGCTTAAAGTGGTTCTCAGCAGGTAAATTGTAGCAGCCGCCGCATGGTGCATTCGCGCGACGTTAGCGACGATGATGGGGACACGGAGCGCCCGAGCAAGAGCGCCCGCAAGCGCGCCGCGCACGCCGCCCAGGAGCTCGGCGAAGCGCTGCTCGAGCTCGGCGATGCGGAGCTCGCGCGCCTCGACCTGCCGGAGTCGCTCAGCGAGGCGCTGCGCGCTGCGCGTCGCATCACCAGCCGCGCCGCGGCGCTGCGGCAGCGCCAATATATCGGCAAGCTGATGCGCGAGGTGGACCCGGCACCGATCCGCGCCGCGCTCGACGCGGTGCGCGAGCGCGCGGCGCGTGAGGCCGAGCGCTTCAAACGGATCGAGAACTGGCGCGCGCGGCTGATCGGCGAAGGTGAGCCGGCACTGGCGGAGCTCGCGCGCTGGCATCCGCAGATCGACCGCGACGAGTGGGCGAGGCGCACGGCTGCGGCCCGCGCCGAGCACGCGCGCAGCGGCACCGGCGGCCCCGCGGCGCGCGAGCTGTTTCGCGCTTTGCGCGCGTTGTTCGCTACAATGCCGCGATGAAACCGCTGGTCGGCATCATCATGGGCTCCGCCTCCGACTGGGAGACCATGCAGTCCGCCGCCGATGTGTTGGACAAACTGTCGATCCCCTACGAGGTCCGCGTGGTTTCCGCGCACCGCACTCCCGACCTGCTGTTCGAGTATGCGGCCGGCAGCCGGGCGCGGGGACTCGAAGTGCTGATCGCCGGCGCCGGCGGCGCGGCACACCTGCCGGGAATGACCGCGGCGAAGACCATTCTGCCGGTGCTCGGCGTGCCGGTGCAGTCGAAGTCCCTCGGCGGGCTCGATTCGCTGCTGTCGATCGTGCAGATGCCCGCGGGAGTGCCGGTGGCGACCTTCGCCATCGGCAACGCAGGCGCCAGCAACGCGGCGCTATGCGCGGCGGCGATCCTCGCCAACAAACACCCCGCCATCGCCAGCGCACTCGATTCCTTCCGCGAACGGCAGACCGCCTCGGTGCTCGGCCATCCCGATCCGCGCACGCCCTCGCGCGCATGACCGTCGGCATCGTGGGCGCCGGCCAGCTCGGCCGCATGCTCGCCTTGGCGGGTTATCCGCTCGGCCTCGATTTCCTCTGTCTCGACCCCTCGCGCGAGGCGCCCGCCGGAGCCGTGGCGCCGCTGCTGCACGGGGCGTTCACCAACCGGCGGCTGCTCGCACGTCTGGCGCGGCGCTGCGAGGTGATCACGTTCGACTGGGAGAACGTGCCGGTCGCGAGCCTCGCGGGCGTTGCCGGGCTGCACGGCGCGCGCATCTGTCCGCCGGTCGCCGCACTCGCCGCCGGTCAGGACCGTGTTGCCGAGAAACGCCTGTTCGAGCGTCTTGGGATTCCGACCACGCGCTGGCGCGCGGTCGACTCGCGCGCGCAGCTCTCGCGCGCCATCACCGCGATCGGTCTGCCGGGGGTCCTCAAGACGCGCCGGATGGGCTACGACGGCAAGGGCCAGGCCCTGATCCGCACGCGCAGCGACGCCGAGCGTGCACTCGCGCAGCTCGGGGCGGCGCCTCTGCTCTACGAGGAGTGGGTGCCGTTCGACTGCGAGGTATCGATCATCGGCGCGCGCAGCCCGCGCGGCGCTGTGGCGGTGTACCCGCTGTGCGGCAACGTCCACGCCCAGGGGGTTCTGCGCCTCACCTGTGCGCCCTTTGGCCCTGCGCGCTGGCAGCATCACGCTGCAGCTCACCTGGCGCGGGTGCTCGCGCACTTCCGCTACACGGGTGTTCTCGCCATCGAGTTCTTCGTGCGCCGCGGACGGCTGATCGCCAACGAGATGGCGCCGCGCGTGCACAACTCCGGTCACTGGACCATCGAAGGTGCCGCCACCAGCCAGTTCGAGAACCACCTGCGCGCGATCCTCGACCTGCCGCTCGGCGCGACGCACGCCCGCGGCTACAGCGGCATGGTCAACCTCATCGGCAGGCTGCCGCCGCGCGACCGGTTGCTCGCGCTCGAGGGGGTACACCTGCATGATTATGGGAAACGGCCCCGGCCTGGGCGTAAGGTCGGCCATTGCACCGTCGTGGAGCCGACCGCCGCCCGTCGCGACGCTCGCGTTCGGCGGCTACTGAAGGATTTGGCCGTCCGCGTGCGCATCCCGTAACATGGTTGTGAGCCAACATCCATGTACCTGGAACCCTTCAAACTCAAGGAGTTGCCGTTCCGGCTGAGCCCGGACCCCCAATTCCTCTATCTTTCGAAACAACACGCCCGCGCCAAGGCGTACATGGAGTCGACCATCTGGTTCACGGACGGCTTCGTGGTGATCACCGGAGAGATCGGCTCGGGCAAGACCACGCTGATCGAGTCCTTCCTCAAGGAAGTGCCCGCGGACGTGGTGGTCGCGCAGATCAACCAGACCCAGGTCTCGGCCATCGATTTCCTGCAGGCCGTGCTGGTGCAGTTCGGCTTCTCACCCTTCAAGATGCGCAAGGCCGAGCTCATCAGCACGCTCAACAGCTTCCTCATCGAGCAGTACGCCGCAGGGCGCAAGGTGCTGCTGATCGTCGACGAAGCGCAGAACCTCTCCATGCGGGTGCTCGAGGAGATCCGCATGCTCTCGGGGGTGGAAACCACCAAGGAGAAGGTGCTGCGGATCATCCTCGCCGGGCAGCCCGAGCTCAATCACAAGCTCGACGCGCCGGCGCTCGAGCAGCTCACCCAGCGCGTGCGCCTGCGCTTTCATCTGCAGACGCTGTCGGAAGCCGAGACGCAGAGCTACATCCAGCACCGCCTCGATGTCGCCGGCGCGGGCGATCGCGAGCTCATCGCTCCCGAGGCATTCGCCGAGATCTACCGCTACACCGGCGGCGTGCCGCGCCTGGTCAACACGCTGTGCGACACCGCCATGATGTCCGCCTTCACGGCCGACCGCACCGTGGTCACGCGTGCCGACATCGCCAGCGCCGTCCAGGAGCTGCAGTGGACGGAGTACACCGCGCGCCCCCATCAGCACGTGCCCGAGCCGCCGGTCGCGCCGGCGCGCCCCGCTTCGGTGCGGACGGCCAAGTCTCCCGCGTCGCCGCCGCTGCCGCTCGGACGGCTGCTGGTCGCGGCCGATGGCCGCACCGTGCAGGAGGTGCCGCTGCGCCTGGGCCGGCTGATCATCGGCCGCACGCCCGAGAACGACGTGCAGATCGACAGCCGCTTCATCAGCCGTCATCACTGCCAGGTGATCACCACCGAGAACACGAGCGTGGTCGAGGACCTGAACAGCACCAATGGCATCTACGTCAAGTCCAACCGCGTGCGCCGTCATCATCTGAACGACGGCGACGTGGTGCTGGTCGGCAAGCACGAGCTGATCTACATCGACGAGCGTGCGGTACGCACGCGCGCCCCGACCGGTGACACCGTAGCGGTGCAAAAGCTCGCGGAGCAAACGGTTACGCGCCACGGCACCCCGGGGGAAGCGCGCGCGGGCGAGGCAGCGCGGGCGGCGGCCGAGGAAGCGGACGAGGAAGCGGACGAGGACGCCGCGGCGCCCTCCGGCTGACGCAGCGGGCGCGGCGCGCTCAGACGTCGTCGTGGGTGCCGAGCGAGTCGGGATCCGCGTACTGTGAGCGCAGCGCGCGGTAGTCGCGGCGCCTCAGCAGCACGACGAAGCCCCCCACTACGCACAGCAACCCCAGCAGTCCTGTCGAGAAGCTCAGCAGCCCGCGCGCTGCGAGCAGGTAGCTGGCGATGAGCGCACCGAGCCCGAAGATTATGTAAATCCAGGGCAGCACCTCGTACACGGGGCGGGAGAGATGCGGAGTGTGGCGCGGCATGCACGCATCCTAACGCGCCAGGCCACCCTGTTGGAATCGTGCGGTGCATCGCAGCGCGGCCGGGGCCTCGCCCGCGCACGCCGCCCTCGACCCCCCGTCAGATCACCCGCGTCGTGTCAAGCGCTGTTAAGCGAGACCCAACATCCGCGCGAGTCGTTCTAACAGCGATGGCTTCAGACCCTCTATGTGGAAGTCTGCCTGACGAGGTTTGTTGCGACGGCTCACTTCAGCCACCAGGTCGGCAGGCAGATTGAGTTTGGGGACGTCGACAGTGGCGTCTTTGGAGACCATCGGTGTTCCTTCCACAGATTCTCAAGCTTGCCCGTTGAACGGT